>JAUNQL010000104.1 GCA_030536195.1 Clostridia bacterium
ATAACACTCATATTTATCAATGCTGAGAACCTTGACAAGTCATACATTCCAAAGAACTGTGACTATGCTATTTTTAAGAACGTTCGCAACTTCTTTGACCTTGCCGAGATTGTATACGAGGCAATCAATGATTTGCAGGCATGGGACTGCAAACTCAAGGATGCATTGACATCACGTGTTCCTCTTGATGAGTTTGGCGCCATTGCTGGTGACATCATTACAGAGCCACTCTATGTTTTAAATCACAACTTCTCTCTCCTTTCCCTTACGGGCAAGAAGGGATATTCATTCCTTATTGATGATGAGATTAACGACAGCGCTGACGCCGCTATTCACAGGTCGAATTTCGGTAGAGTATTGCCTGTAAAAGGTGTAAAAAAATTGCTCGGCGATAAGAGTTATATCTCTTCACAGGAGAATACCGATATTTATACATTTACAGATCCTAATAAAGTTGAGGAGCTCTGCCTCAACATCACAAGTAACGGCCGTTACATTGCGCGACTTATGTCGCCTGTAACCTACTACGATGGGCTTCCTGATGAGGGCCAGACACAGTTGCTCCGCCATTACTTCCAGTATATCAATCATGTTTATCTTAGATATTCAGAGGACCCACTTATCAAGCGCAAGACAGATAAACTCCACACCTTGCTCTATGATATGATAACTTCCCCTAACAAGATTGACCCAACAGACGCATCCCTTGTTCTCCAAAACTACGGTTGGTCACTGAACGATACTTACTCAATAATCAACTTCAGTTTCTATAAGAACACTAAGTGGGACGAACTTACCGAATATATCAGTGGTAAGTTCGAAGAGACCTGGTCCAACTCATGTGCTATCGTCTATGAGGATGACATCATCCTCATTCTCAACCACAGTATATCCAAGAATCTTGATGATGAGCACAAGTTCTTCCACGTACTCGCCTACATCGTACGTGACTTCGTCTGCAAAGCAGGTGTATCCGATTCATTTGTAGGCATTCAGAAGTTACCATCCTACATCATTCAGGCACGAAAAGCCCTTGAGATAGGCCAAAAGTGCTCCGCTGATAAGTGGTACTTCAAGTTTTCTGACTATGCTCTCGATTACATGTATGACCGTATCATTAGCGAGCTCTCATACGACCAGTTAATTTCAGAGGCAATCAGAAAACTTATCAGCTATGACCTTGCTAACAACACAGAGTACCTCAAAACACTTGAAGTTTATCTTCAAAACAACTGTAACTCCACTCATACTGCCGATGAGCTCTTCATCCACAGGACAACGCTCATCAGACGCATAGAGCGAATTGAGGAGATTACCAAGATAAACTTTGATGATGCCGAGACAAGGATTTACTTAATCCTCTCCTTCTGGATTCTTGAGAAGCTTGGTTTCAAATCATCAAATCTTGATTTGAATATTATGTAAAAGAAAACATCCCGTGAGCAATCACGGGATGTTGTTTTATTATGCTACAACCGCTGAAGTTGTGATGTATGTACCAGCAACGCTTACTGCATTGACAAATGAGTTTTTAATAACTACTACTGGATCAATAATCTTCATCTTGATTAGGTCACCATATTCACCAGTCAATGCGTTAAAGCCAAAGTTTGCTGACTTATTTTTATTAATTGTATCAACTACAACGCTAGCATCAACTCCAGAGTTCTCTGAAAGCTGTCTGATTGGCGCTTCGAGACATTTAAGAATAATCTTAGCACCGATTGCCTCATCGCCTTCTAGCGTCTCACAGAGCGCTTTGACGTCATCACGGCAAAGGAGCAATGCTTTGCCACCGCCAGGCACTATGCCTGTCTCTGCAGCACGCTTGGCTGCATTGAGCGCATCCTCAATGCGATACTTGCGCTCAAACATCTCGAGCTCGGATGTGCCACCGACCTCTACTACTGCGCAAGCAGAGTTAAGAAGTCCAAGTGACTGCTGAAGTTTATCCACTTGATATACATGAGTTTCAGTCTTAAGCTGTTCCTCAATTTTACGCTTAAGTGACAATGCTTCCTCGCACTCTGGGCATGCAGGTTGCATTATTGTTGTAACGTTCTTGTCTGATACTACACTAGCTGCACGGCCACATACTGAAAGGCCACATTCCTTGATGTCCATGTATGCGCTGTCAACAGCAGTGGCACCTGTGATTGCTGCGAGGCACTCAATATTGCGGTCCCTCGTATCAGAGTAACCAGGCGCCTTGATAGCAAGGGCGCTTACAACTCCCTTCTCAACGTTCGCAGCGAGTGCTGAGAGCGCCTCGCCCTTGATGTCACGAGCAATGATGAGAAGTGGTACCTTGTTTGTAACAGCTTCCTCTAAGAGATGGTAGATTTCCTGAATCTCACTTATCTCATCCTTGCAAAGGAAGATGTATGGGTCCTTGATCTCACAGATATTCTTGTTCTTATCTGTGATAAAGAAACGTGAGAGATAGCCAGAATCAAGACGTGAACCGTGTGAGATTGTAAGCCTTGTATCAGCCATCTGTGTATCCATAAGTGTTACAACCGGTGAGAAACCAAGTTCCTTATAGATGTCCTCAATAAGGTTGCCTATCTCCTTGTCATTGTTGCCTGAGATAGTAGCAATGTTGTTGATTGAAGCTGTGTCAGAAATCTTGGTAGCTACGCTATCAAGTTTCTCCGTAACAACCCCCACTGCCTTGTCAAGGCCACGCTTTAAGAATATTGGATTAGCGCCTGCAGCAATTGACTTATTTGCTTCATTTATTACTGATTGAGCAAGAATAACAGACGCAGTTGTACCATCACCGGACTCCTCGTTTGACTTGCTTGCTGCCTCCTTAAGGAGTGACGCACCAAGGTTCTCAAACTTGTCGCCAAGGATGATATGATTTGCTATTTCATAGCCGTCATTAGAAACAAGTGGCACATCGTACTCCTGTGAAAATGCGACATTATGACCCTTGGGACCATAAGTCATCTTCACAGCGTCTGCCACCTTATTAATGCCGGCAATAATAGATTCATTTGCCTGTTCGTCAAATAAGATATCTTTACTCATTTTAACTTCCACCTACTAAAAATTTAGAGGCCGATAAATCGACCTCTAGATTATAAAGTATTAAACGTTTAAGTTCAAGTATAATTAGCCATCTACAAGTACTCTGATGAAGAGAGCACCCATCATCTTCTTAGCTGGTCTTGCCCAGAAAGGCATAATCTTGTTAAGAAGTTTGTTAAAGCCATCAGGATATGATGCGTATGGCCAGTCTACTTTCTTTTCAGCTTCTACTGGAGCTTCTTCTACTGCAGGTGCTGCGACCTCAGCGTTTTCAATTTTAATCTCGTCTGCCATTTTACATCCTCCTTACTTCTTAAGCTCGTAATTTGATACGAACTCACATACTGCCTTTAAGTTCTCTGCCTTACAGTCATTTCTGTAGGAGAGCATCTTGTCCTCTGAAAGGATGAAACCACCTTCTGAGCCGAGCTCATCAATAAGTTTCTTAGTATAAGCTACACACTCGTCCTCTGTTGCTGTTGAGAGCATCTGAGTTGTAAGACCACCAAGGATACATACGTTAGGTAGAGCCTCTCGGATCTCCCATGGATCGTCGTTTTCAAGGTGGAAGCAAAGTGAACCCTTCTTGAAGTCAGCAAAGTGATCAGCGTACATGCCAATCTTGCCCTCCATAAAGATACGTGGGCACTTGCCCTTTTCCTCATAAGCCTTAAGAAGTGGCTCGAGGTAGCACCAATAGAGTTCGTCAAACTGACGTGGGTTCAAAATATTCTGAGAGAGCATGATAAGAGATGCATCGAAGCAATACTTCATATCAGGGCCATCCTCGCCCTCATAAATCTTGGCGATGATTGGCTTGGTTTCCTTCTCATTCCAAGCGTCGCAGAATTCCTTGAGCTGATCAAAGTTTCTACGAGCAGCGATAGAGAGGTTTCTAATACCAAGAAGGTTAGATTCAGCCTCTTCGATACCGAAGTTGATTGTGCCCTTCATAGGGTTGTTTGGAGCACCATTTGCAAGACCGTATGCACCAGTAACTTTGTTCATCTTGAGGATGAACATGATGTACTTCCAGTACTCGTTCCATGTGTTCTTCCAAACCTCCATAGGCTTGTCATAGAAATCAGGAATCTTGTTTGGAAGTGCTACTTCCCAAGCATACTTTTCCTTGTTGTCGATGTATTCCATGAGCTTGTCTACTGGACAGTAAGCGTGGTCGTTGATACCAACTACTTCCTTGTCGTAGTAGTAATAGCCGTTCTCGCCCATACCGAAAGCCTCAGTTACGTTGAACTGATTACGGATACCAATGTCAATAAGTACATCGATTGGGTACTTCTCAAGGAACTTCTCAACAGTTTCCTTCATTACATCGAAGTTAGTCATTGCCTCGTCGATTGTGTAACCGGCGTCAAAAATCTTCCATGTAACGATGTTGCCGTAGTGAGCAATTCTATCAGGAGTCTTCCACTGCTCAGCATCACGGAACAATTGAGTCCTATAGGCTTTTAGTTCCTTAGGCTTCATGTTCTTTTCGATTTCTCTCATCTTCGCCACTCCTTTATGAACTAATTCATTTTA
>JAUNQL010000105.1 GCA_030536195.1 Clostridia bacterium
GCATTCACTCGGAACACCCTCCCCTAGAAGCCAAGTTCGTGACCTGGCTATTTGTTTTTAGTTTTTGTTTTTGGTTCTTTGATTACCTCTGCAAGACCTCTCTCGGATAAATCCTTGACTCTGTCCTTGTCAGTTATCTCGATAGTGTCTCCGACAGAATACATCTGCTTTGTGAACTTATCGGCAAAGATTTCCTTAACAATTAACTTCATATAATTAACCCTCGTTTACTTTGTTTACCTTAACGAATGAATTTGGAGCAACAACTCCGATTCCAACGTACTCGCGACCTACAATCTTAACAAGGTCTTTCTCTGCGAGTGACTTGTCATCAATCTTGATAGTGAGGTCATTGCCGTTTGGAAGATTCTTCTGTGCGCCATATCCAAAGTCTCCGATAATCATATATGTGTCTGTTGCTGAAGCAGAACTGAATGCTTTTAACTTGTCTGTGAAAACAATCTTGTCTTTTAAGCCATCGAATACATCGATTGCGTAACCAGCTTTGAGCGCAAGTGATACAAACATTGGATATGTCTGTCTGTTCATTGCAATATTAAGGTTTCTAGCCTGGGCAGAAAGCATTGCAACGGCTTTAACTACTGTGTCAACGGCTGGATTCTCTGCGAGTACCGGTACACCACAAGCAGTTGTTGTTGAAGCAGCTGGAGAAGCAACAATCTTATCGATAAGAACTTCCTCGGCCTTTTCAGCAATCTTCTGTGCTAACTCTTTGTAGATGTAGTCAAGCATATCAACTGTGGTTCCCTCGAGAGCATCTGTACCCTCAACGTGAATTGAAGCACCGGTTGATGAATACTCAAATCCAACTTTGATATTACCCTTGTAGTTAGTTGTCTTAACTAAAGACATAAGTGCGTGATTTTCCCACGCGTTCTTGATTTCTGTGTCAAGGAATGTTGGAACCGGAACTGTTCCCTCAACATTATCTGTAAGTAATGCTCTTAATTCTGTGTCATCGTTTCCTAAAATTGCTTTTGCGAATGCTTTTCTGTACTCTACTGAATCTCTTAACTCTGCGATAGTCATAGTATGTTCTTCCTCTCTTTTCTCTTTGATTTTTCCTTTTGCGCCATTCTCTAATTCTTCTTTGGCTTTTGCTCTCTCTTCGATTTCCTTTAGTTCTGAAATCCTAGCCTCAATCAACTCGATTTTCTTATCCATATCTTCAAGATTCTCTGTGTTTTCTGCACTACGAATCTCAATCTCAAGTTCGGCTTTTCTTTTCAGAACTTCTTCTATTGTCATTTCTGACAACTCTTTGCTGAAGTCTTCCATTACTCAACTTCTCCTTTCAATTTTTTAAGTAATTCGGATTTTCTTGCCTCAAGTTTTTCTCGTTCAAGTAACTCCACCTTTTCAGCCTCGATAAATCCATCGAATTTGGAACGAGTAGCAACGCAGATATCTGTGCCCGGGTTGGCTGGAATACTAACGGCTGAAACATCATAAACCTTATCAATCTTGAGAATGGTTCTTGTGTGTGTTTTAGAATCATAAGAATCTTCTCTAACAGTAAAAGCAAATGACATTTGGTCAACCAGGTCACTCTGAATTGCTTCAAACAATTCGCGGCTTTGTGTTGTGGAAGACAAATCCGTCTCCGTCAACAAGCCGTGTTTGTCAACACTTAATTTAAGAGTTCCGTTTTTCTGTCTTGCGTAAACCATTCCCTCGTGATTGTAAAGGAATATTACGTCCGACATATCAGCCTCATCAAAGGCTTTAGCATCTATCTGTTCGGAATATTTAACCCCGTCAGACTCAAATAATACATATGGCTCGAATGTACTTGCATACCCTCGAACCACATAACTCTTCTCTTCGTTCTCTTCTTTTGCTCTAGTTTCTAATTTGAAAGAACGATATTCTCTATTGTCTCTAATCATTATCAATTACCTCCGTATCTTCTTCAGATTCATCAGCCACATTGTCTTGCTGATTATCAACCACATCTGCGTCAAGTCTTCTAATTGGAACATCCCCACCATCCAATGGCGCAAGATTGCATCCAGATCTCCACTCATTTATTGTCATACCACCATAAAGAACTACTTCTTTGAATATTGAAATTTTGGTGGACATTGATGCAAACTGTAATTTGTTAGCCTCATAAATAATCTGATTTCCGAATCCGAGTTCTCTCTCTGTGAATACTTTTCTTGTAAGTTCCAAAGATAAATCGTTGAGAAATGGCTCGATTTTTGATTCATAAAATGCTTCAAACTGTTGCTCTGTGTAATTTGACATTACAATTGCGTCATTGACTCCGAAGTAACGGTATACATCTTCTCTGAATTCTCTTGTCTGTTGCCAGCTTGTGATTGTCGGACTCATTGTTACCGGAATAAACTCTTGAGTTGAATCAATGGAAGCAATTCCACCCTCATTCTCAAGATTCATATATTCCTTAATAAACAGTTCTTTTTGTTTTGCCTTGTCCTCGTCTGCAAGAATTCCTTTTGTATTTTTCAAAATACCACGGAGGTTTGCCGTTGATTTGATGGCATTTGCCACACCTTGATTTGTTGTCGATATTAAATTCAACTTGTCAAGAATTGCTCTGTTATCGTCTCCACTAATGTCGCTCTCGTTGTAGTCTTTTCTGATTGGAACCAAATCGTCCCAAGGAAGAATTAACTTTCCGACAGAACTGTTTGGAAACGAGAATTCTAGGTACAATCCGTTGTTATATTCAACGGCTTCATAAGACCTATATGGCACCGGATAGAATGAGACCACTTTTCCAATTTTGTCCCTTTCGATATAAATAAAAGCCGTATTCTTCAGTTCATACTTAATTCTTAACTTCTGAAGAAACTCGGCTCCGTTCATATACATATTAGGATTTACTTTTAGGATTCTCTCAATTCTCTTGTCCGTACATATAGGATTTGCTTTGCTAGTATGTTCGGCTAATGGTCTAATGCAAGAACGCACCAGATCTGACGCGTACAAATTGTCTCCAAAAGGAACAAATGTCGCATTATATCGACCGAACTCTGCCCAAGACTTAAACGTCTTAACCAGCTTGGTTGTTTTAAACCAACTCAATACTCCCATTGTCATTCTCCTTATCGTAAATACGGAATATATTCATCATAGTTTTTATTGTAAATAACCCACGCGTTCAACAGACTAACCATTCCGTCAATTCTTTTGCTTGGATGCATTTTAACCGGTTGAATCGTTTCAATGCCCTCTTTATTGAGTGCCTTTGCGGCCGTATTGGCAAGGCACCAACGCAAAACCGGATTATTTTGGTATATAACTTTATGCTCTTGAAGATGCGCAGACATTTCTTTCATCGGAGCAGACCAAGTAAAAGGCCCTTGCGCTACGGGAATCAAATCGAATCCGTATTCTTCCATCTCCGCTCTCCAATAATTGGACAATGCTCGGTCATAACCAATCCATAACGGACGGATATCCCTTTCCTTGACCATCTTGACAAACCACTCTGTAACGAGTGAATAATCAACTTGCGCCCCGTCATTAATCGTCAACCAACCTTGCTCTGCCCACAACTTGTATGGAGCCTCTTTTGACTCCGTATTCTCCAACATATCAATCTTTGATTGTGGGATGAAGTAATGCTGAAGAACATAAACGTTGTCATCGTTTGGTTTTCTGATAATCAAGGATGCACAAGTTAAGTCGAGTACGGAAGACAAGTCGCATCCTCCAACGGCATAACTTTTGTTCAAATAAGAATCGTCAACAACTGTCTCATTGACAATGTCCTCGAATCTCAACCAAGCAGATATTGGATTCTGTTTCATATTGAAATCTTTAACGAGAACAGTAGGCTTGAATGACGGGTCTTTTTTAGCCTTATCAACCATCTGCTGAAGATAATCTTTAGACTTAATCGTCCCAAGACCAGGATTTGCTTTTTCCCAACATTCCGGTCTGTCCCACTCGTCCATACTGTCCAATTCATATATAAATGGGAGGAATCTGTTGTCTGCTATGGTTCCGTTAATAACCCCACTCGCATAATCATATTGGTTATCAAATATTGAATCTCTGACATATCCATTTGTGCTAATCGCGAATATTAATGGTTGTCTTCTTGCTGATGTTGATTGCTTAATCAAATCATATATATCTCTGTCTTTGATGGCCGCCAGCTCATCTATTACGGCTCCGTGAGTATCAAGTCCGTCAAGGCTATTTGAATTACTTGCAAGTGCTTTTATATATCCAAAGTTTATATCGCAATATAAATCGTTTGCTCTTTTCCGAATCCATTTGTTTAGATCTGGACTCTGCATTATCATTTTATGACAAGCATTAAAACCCAACTTGGCTTGTTCTAGCATTGTCGCAATATTATAAATCTGTGGCGCACCCTCTTGGTCATTGATTAACAAGTCCAATTCAACGGATGCCGTTTCTGTAGTCTTCCCGTTTTTTCTTCCCTCAACAATCAGACATTCATTATATTGACGGAGGTTATTGTCATCAACAAAACCAAAC
>JAUNQL010000106.1 GCA_030536195.1 Clostridia bacterium
ATGATGAGAGGAGACTATCAATAAATTCCTTGCTGTACATGTCACACTTGTAATCAGCAACGAATTCATATTTGCCGTCCTTAACATAAACGTTCAGCGTGATAGGTGCTTTTGCAACACCA
The DNA here is from genome assembly GCA_030536195.1 of Clostridia bacterium. Lineage (GTDB taxonomy): Bacteria > Bacillota > Clostridia > Oscillospirales > Acutalibacteraceae > UBA1227. Next base: position 123 of record JAUNQL010000106.1, read on the forward strand.
GGGGTTACATCCAAAAGCTCCGCCTTTTCGCCACAGAGTGTGTCGAATGTGAAGTCGTCACCTTGGTATGCAAAGATGATATCTGACTTGATACCATAGGTGCTTGATACTTCGGCAAATGAGAAGATGTCGTTTGACATTGAACCGATGAGTTGCTCTTTGGTCTCGTTGATAAGTTCAAGGATGCCCTTGTCCTTTTCAGTTGAGACAAGAACAGGGATGGTCTTAACGAGCATTGAAAGGGTAGAGGCGAGTCTTGAATCGCTTCTGCCGTTATAGATAGTTGTGAATACAACGTCGTCAAATTGGATGAACTTGCTAAAGGTTAAGCCGAACGCAGCATTGAAGAATGCGTTTGGAGTAACCTTATTTTTGTCGCAGAATTCATTGACGATTTGTGCGTTGCCACAGACCTTTTTAATTGTGCCAGATTTTGGCTCATCGCACTCTGGCGTCTTTGGTGGGAGACAGTTTGTCTCACAGCCAAGGAAGATGCTGTCATAGAACTGATGAGCCTTTTGAAGTTTATCAGTAGCGCGAAGTTTCTCTTCCTCAAGCGCAACTTCAAAGCCAGTGTATTTTTCTGGCTCTACGTTTTCGCCCTTGTAAGCCTTATCAATATCCTGGAGCAAAATTGCCTCTGATGTACCATCTGATACGATGTGATGGAAGTCCATAAAGAGGTAATTTGCATCAGCTGTCTTGTAGATAGCAATGCGATAGAGCGGGTCTGACAAAAGGTCGAATGGTTTGACGAGCTCAGAAGGAAGTTCGTCAACAGTTTCGACCAAAACAGTTGGCTCAAGGTCATCGTTGCGCTTTGCACGGATGTCACCATTGCCATCCGCGAAGAGCGTTGCCATCGCATAGCTGTGAGCCTTGATAGCAGTCTTGATTGCGCTGACAAGTTTGTCAGTGTCAATTTTGCTATCAAGTTTCATAAGGATAGGCATGTTGTAGATAGTAGTGCCTGGATTCATGTTGCACTCAACAAAGATGCCCTGCTGTGTCTGGCTGATTGGATAGTCAGACATCTTTTCATATGTAGTAGCTGCATCAGAACCTAAAACCAAAGCTTCAAGTTTGCGTACAGTGTCGTTCTGTTTTAAATCATCGAGTTTAACTGTGATGTCAAACTCTGTGCCGAGTGCTACATTGAGTTTGAGTGTGCCAATAGAGGTGAGGCCAACCATAAAGAGGTTGGTGTCAACGCCGAACTCATTGTGGCCGATAACGTCAGCAACAATATCGTAAATCTTTTGCTGAGTGTCGTTTTCTGGCATAACGATGTTCTCAATCTTGCGCTCAGGCTTTGGAAGAGCCCTCTTGTTAACCTTTTGGTTTTGGTTGAGAGGAATCTTGTCAATCTGCATTGTAACAGCTGGCACCATGTAAGGTGGCTTTTCCTCAAGGATAAACTCATTGAGTTTTTCGATGTCCACCTTGTCATCTGAGACAACATAGGCTGCAACAAATTTGCCACCTGATGGCTCGTCAAATGCAGCACATGTTGCATCCTTGATGCCAGGGAAGCGTCTGACAATCTCCTCGATCTCGGTGAGCTCTACGCGGAAGCCGCGAACTTTAACCTGACCATCGCGACGACCGATGAACTGGATGTTGCCATCGCTCATCAGGCGAACGATGTCGCCTGTGCGATATACTTTGTCATATCCTTCGTCGTTGCAGAATGGGTTGAGACCGTAGGCTTCCGCTGTCTTTTCAGGCCTGTTCTTGTAACCCATGGTTACATGAGCGCCTGAAATCCAGAGTTCACCTGCAGCACCAGTTGGCTGAAGTCGTCCGAGTGGATCAACAACATAAAGCTTAACGTTGTCAATTGCCTTGCCGATTGGAACGTCCTTGTAGTATTTATCAATCTTAAATCCTGTTGCGAGGATTGAACCCTCGGTTGGTCCATAGAGGTTGAATACGTCGTAGTCAAGACGTGGCTCAAATGGAGTGAGCTTTTCGCCGGCAACGTTTAAGTAGCGGAGTGTCTTGGTGCCCTCCATGAGTGCGAACTGTCTACCAACCTGAGTGGTCATTGTGGAGTGAGTGATATTGTTTTCATTGAAGTACTTCTGGAGTGCAATAAGGTCAAGTCTGATGTCATCAGAGATGATGTGAAGTGTCGCACCAGAAGTGATAGTTGCATAAGTATCAAATACATTGGCATCAAAGCCATAGCTTGCGTATGCAGTGTTGTTGTCGCCAGGGCCGAGCGCATAGAAACGTCGCTCCCAAGCGGCAGTTACCATAGTGTTGCTGTGAGCAAACATTACACCCTTAGGTGTTCCTGTTGAACCGGATGTGTAGAGCATGATAAAGAGGTCGTCTTTGTCAGGTGCTGTAAGGGTCGCGTCACAGTCCTCAATAGATGGGATGTCATCAACCATAATGCGTGGGCCGGTGAAGTCATCTGTGATGATGTCACAAAGATCCGGTGTGGTGAAGAGGAGAGATGCCTCTGCATCATTCATCATCAAATTGAGACGCTCTGGTGGATAGGATGGGTCGAGTGGTAGATATGCACCGCCTGTCTTGAGGACAGCGAGTGAGCATATTACCATATATTCACACCTTGGGATGAGCACGCCGACAATAGATCCCTTGCCAATGCCAAGGGATGTCAGGTGGCGTGCGAGCCTGTCAGTTATCTCATCTATCTCACGATAGGTGTATTTGTTGTCGCAATAAACTACACAGTTGTTGTCAGGAGTCTTCTGTGCTTGCTCGCGGAACTGCTCAACAACTGTCTTTTCGTTTTCGTATGGTACTTCAGTCTTGTTAAACTCGGTAATCTCTGCAAAACTCTCAGCATCTGTAAGCTGGATATCACCGAGTTTTGCACAGCTAATCATACCGAGGGCTACATTGATGTATGCCCTAGTAAAGCTCTTGGCAAAGCCCTCTGTATAGACTGCTGGGTTGTAGAATGTCTGAACTGTGTAGCCGTCATCGAGCTTGATGAACATGAGCTCCAAGTCATCGACTGGGTCGTTTGTCTCAAGTCGCTCTGGGAAGATATTGCCAGCTGACATTGAAAATTCGTTGAGAATGCCTGCTTGGTACACGAAGGATACACTCATATCGATGCCGTACTCGGTAGCAATCTCACCGAATGGGACATAGGTGTTCTGCTTGATCTTGTAGAAGTCATCGTAAGCAACCTTAACAAGGTCAGCTGGTGCCATGTCTTCAGTGAATGCGCACGCAAAAGGAAGCGTGCGGACAAACATACCAACGGTATTTCTAAGGTCCTTGGTATAGCGTCCTGTATATCCTGTTGTAAAGAAGCTCTCATTCATTCCGTTAAATTTTGCAAGTGTGTAACCGAATGCAGAGAGGAAGAGTGCGTTTTCAGTAACCTGATTTGCTTTGATGAAACTATCTACATCAGCAAGGCTAAACTTGTCGCCTACTGGTGTATAGAAAGATGGGAATCCACTTTCGACGCCATCAATGAGCACGTCGCGAACTGGCTTGGAGTCGCAGTCGATTGTACCAAGCTTCTCTGAGAAGAAGTCCTGATATTCCTTTACTTTCTCAAGATCTTTTGGCTCCTGCTCCTTTTGTGCGACATCCATGAGAGTGAGGATTTCGCTCTCTATTTCCTTGCCGTCGTAGCAGTCAGCAATCTGACGTACAAAGAGGTTGAGTGACGTACCATCAAAGATGAGGTGGTGTACATCAAACAAAAATGCTGAACTGTCCCCGTAGTGCCAAATTTCAAAACGACAGAGTGGACCATTCTCATAGTCGAATGGTCTGATGAAGGCACGACACTCACTATCAAGGTCGTCAATATTTCTCTCAACAAGCTTTGGTGCCTTGTCGCCAATGTACATTGTTGGCACACCGTTTTCCATAGCAAATGTTGCTTTGAAAGTTTCGTGGTAACCGATAACTTTCAAGATAGCTTCTTTAAAGCGAGCAATATCAATGCCGTCTGGAAGACGACAGATGACAGGGATGTTGTACTTTACGCTCTCCCTGTTTTCAATACATTCAAGATAAACGCCGAATTGAGCACTATTTAATGGATAACTCATCATTTCAAATCCGCCTCTATAACTTTTATTGCAAGCTGCTCTAGTTCCTCCATTGAGGAGAGCATACCAATTTCTTTTCTAAATGCTGCGGCACCGCGTACGCCCTTGATATACCATGCGGCGTGCTTGCGTGCCTCTTTCATACCGACCTTTTCGCCCTTGTATTCACAGATGGTCTCAATGTGCTTAATCATCACACGCATAATTTCAGACATCGGTGGTTCTGGTACAATGCGAAGCTCAGGGGAAAGGTACGAGTTAA
>JAUNQL010000008.1:0-982 GCA_030536195.1 Clostridia bacterium
GCAGAGGACCTTGCACTCATCATAAAATATGCTCTTCAGAATGATACTTTCAAGGATATAGTTGGTCAGTCTGAGTATACTCAAGCTGCAACCAACAAGAGGAAGGAAACCAAGTACAACAACACAAACAGCCTCATGATCTCAAATAGTACTTACTACTATGAGCCATGCAAAGGTATCAAAACTGGTTCAACAACCAATGCGGGCTACTGCCTCGCATCCTATGCTACTAAAAACGGTTACACCTACCTCTGCATTATCATGAAGGCTCCTATGGAGCCACTTCATCCAGAGGATGAGACCGATACATTCAAGTACAACTGGGCATTCCGTGAGACAAAGCAAGCATACGAATGGGCTTTTTCCAACATCAAGCTCAAGACTATCGCTTCTAAAACCGACATTGTCGATGTCGTTGATGTCTCACTTGCCAAGGACACTGACCATGTTCGTCTCGTGCCAGCGCACGATGTATCTGCGCTGATGCCAGCCACAGTTGACTCGTCATCAATCCTGATTGAAACAGTACCTGGTTCAATCAGCGACGACATCCGAGCACCAATCAAGGCTGGCGACATTCTCGGCCAAGCCGAGATTAAGTACGCGGGCACTACAATCGCCACCGTCGACCTTGTCGCTGGCGATGACGTATCCCGCTCCGCCTTTGCGACTATCGGCTTTGGCATCAAGCACTTCTTGACTAGCAAATTTATGCGTATAGTCTACATAATCATCGCCCTTTGCATCCTCATTATCATCGCTTTGCGCTACTACAACAAAAACATCAAGCGCAAAAACGTCAAGGTAATGCGTGGCGGCCAGATTAAGACTCACACCGCATACTCCAAAAACTACAAGGGCAACAAGCCAAAGCGCCGCAAATAGCAAAAATAAGGACCTTACGCCGATTGACGTAAGGTCCTTTAATTTTGCTTTGATTAGTCGTCAAGACGATCCTTATCAAGCTCAGCGAAGTACTTAA
>JAUNQL010000008.1:992-16999 GCA_030536195.1 Clostridia bacterium
TATAATACGAAAAAAGGGTCCGGCCCAAGAGACCGGACCCATAAGGTCATTCTTCTACGAGATTAGCCTAACTCAGCGAAGTACTTAATTGTACGAACCATCTGGCTTGTGTAAGAGTTCTCGTTGTCATACCAAGCAACAACCTGTACTTCCCAAGTATGCTCAGAAATCTGCTCAACCATTGTCTGTGTTGCATCGAAGATAGCTCTTGTTGCACCGACGATATCAGCTGATACAAGCTCTTCCTCTGTGTAACCGAATGACTCAGACTCAGCTGACTTCATTACTTCGTTGATTTCCTCAACAGTGATGTTAGAACCCTTGATTACTGCGCAAAGGATTGTAACTGAACCTGATGGAACAGGTACACGCTGTGCAGAACCGATGAGCTTACCATTGAGCTCTGGAATTACAAGACCGATAGCCTTTGCAGCACCAGTTGAATTAGGAACGATTGAGCAAGAAGCTGCACGAGCTCTTCTGAGGTCACCCTTCTTGTGAGGACCATCAAGTACCATCTGGTCGCCTGTGTAAGCATGAACTGTTGTCATGATACCGCAAACGATTGGAAGGTGGTCGTTAAGTGCCTTTGCCATAGGAGCAAGGCAGTTTGTTGTACAAGAAGCAGCAGAGATAACCTGATCATCTCTTGTAAGTGTCTTGTGGTTAACGCCATAAACAATAGTCTTAAGATCATTGCCTGCAGGAGCAGAAATGATAACCTTCTTAGCACCAGCGTTGATATGTGCCATTGACTTTTCCTTAGATGTATAGAAACCTGTGCACTCAAGTACTACATCAACATTAATTTTGCCCCAAGGAAGGTTGTTTGCATCAGCTTCCTTGTAAATTTCGATCTCTTCACCATCTACGATGATAGAGTGATCTGTGTAAGAAACCTTATCAGCAAGAGCGTAGCGACCCTGAACTGAATCATACTTCAAAAGATGAGCAAGCATTCTTGGCTCTGTGAGGTCGTTGATTGCTACTACCTCATAGCCCTCTGCTCTAAACATCTGTCTAAATGCAAGACGACCGATGCGGCCGAAACCATTGATTGCTACTCTAATTGACATATTTTTGCCTCCATTTATGGTTAATACATAAGATACTATAATGGATTGATAAAAAAATGTCAATCTTTATTTTCGCATATCTGTCCAATTTTGAATTATTGAATGTTCTTCTCTTATATGGTATTATTTTATTTGTATAACTATAATTTGGAGGCGCTTTTATGGCTAGAGAAATGAAAACCATGGATGGCAACACCGCTGCTGCTCACGTATCCTATGCGTTTACAGAAGTTGCTGGCATCTATCCAATCACACCATCTAGCCCTATGGCAGACTACGTAGACCAGTGGTCAGCTCAGGGCAGAAAGAATATCTTCGGTTCAACCGTTAAGGTTGCCGAGATGCAATCAGAAGCAGGTGCGTCTGGTACCGTACACGGCTCACTCGCTGCTGGTGCTTTGACAACAACTTATACGGCATCACAGGGACTTCTCCTTATGATTCCTAACATGTATAAAATAGCAGGCGAATTGCTCCCTGCAGTTTTCCATGTTTCAGCTCGTTGCGTAGCATCTCACGCTCTCAACATCTTCGGCGATCACTCTGACGTATACGCTTGCCGTCAGACTGGCTTCGCTATGCTCGCTGAGACAAACCCACAGGAAGTTATGGACCTCGGTGCAGTTGCTCACCTTGCAGCAATTGAGGGCAGAGTTCCATTCATCAACTTCTTCGATGGTTTCAGAACCTCTCACGAGATTCAGAACATCGAAATCTGGGACTATGACGATCTTAAAGAGATGTGCAACATGGATGCAGTTGCAGAGTTTAGAGCAAAGGCTTTAAACCCAATGACTCCATCAATGCGCGGCTCTCACGAGAACGACGATATCTTCTTCCAGCACAGAGAGGCTTGCAACAAGTACTACGATGCAGTTCCAGCAACTGTTGAAAAGTACATGGACAAGGTTAATGCAAAGCTCGGCACAGATTATAAACTCTTCAACTACTACGGCGCTGCTGACGCAGAGAACGTAATCGTTGCTATGGGTTCAATCTGTGACGTAACAGAAGAAGTTATAGATTACTTAAACGCAAACGGACAGAAGGTTGGTCTCTTAAAGGTTCGCCTCTATCGCCCATTTGCTATCGACAAGTTTGTTGATGCCCTTCCAAAGACATGCAAGAAAATTGCTGTTCTTGACAGGACAAAGGAGCCAGGCTCAATCGGTGAGCCATTGTTCCTTGACGTTGTTGCTGCACTCCAGAGTGTTGGCAAGAGCGACATCAAAGTAATCGGTGGTCGCTATGGCCTCGGTTCTAAGGACACACCACCTTCATCAATCTTTGCAGTTTACGAAGAACTCGCAAAGGCAGAGCCAAAGCCTCATTTCACAATCGGTATCAACGACGATATCACATACCTCTCACTTGAAGAAAGAGAAGCTCCTAACACCGCTGCAGAAGGCACAATCGAGTGCAAGTTCTGGGGTCTTGGCGGTGACGGTACTGTTGGTGCTAACAAGAACTCAATCAAACTCATTGGTGACTATACAGACAAGAACGTTCAGGCTTACTTCCAGTATGACTCAAAGAAGACTGGCGGTATCACAGTATCTCACCTTCGCTTTGGCGATGCTAAGATCAAGAGCCCTTACTATGTAAACAAGGCTGACTTCGTAGCTTGCCACAACCCATCATACATTGAAAAGGCATACCGCATCGTTGATGACGTTAAGCCAGGTGGCGTATTCCTCATCAACTGCCAGTGGGATGCTGCTGAGCTTGCAAACAAGCTCGATGCTCAGACAAAGCAGTATATTGCGAAAAACAACATCCAGCTCTACACAGTAAACGCTATCGACCTTGCTCAAAAGGTTGGCATGGGTAAGCGTACAAACACTATCCTCCAGGCATCATTCTTTGCTCTTGCAAACATCATGCCAATCGAGGAGGCTGTTCAGCACATGAAGGACGCTGCAACTAAGTCTTACTCTAAGAAGGGTGAGGACGTTGTTAAGTGCAACCACGACGCAATCGACGCCGGTGTAACAGCTTATGTCAAGATTGACGTTCCAGCTGACTGGGCAAATGCTACTGAAGATGCCAAGTCTCAGAAGACAGAGGGTCCTGCAGCACTCGTTAAGATGGTTGACAACATCATGAAGCCAGTTGGCCATATGGATGGTTACAAGGTTCCATCATCAGCATTTGCTGATCATGCAAATGGTCAGTTCGAGCTCGGCGCTGCAGCTTATGAGAAGCGCGGCGTTGCAGTTATGGTTCCAGAGTGGAACGCAGAGACATGCGCAAAGTGTAACAAGTGCGCATATGTCTGCCCACACGCAACCATCAGACCATTCGCACTCGACGCAGCTGAGAAATCAGCAGCGCCTGAAGTTACAAAGTTCGCTCCAAAGCCAATCAATGGCACAGATTATACATACACACTCGCAGTATCACCATTTGACTGCATGGGCTGTGGCGTATGCGTAGGCGTATGCCCAACAGAGTCACTCAAAATGGTATCTCGTGTATCACAGGATGCTCAGCAGGCAGCATTTGACTACTGCGTAGCAAACGTAACAGAGAAGCCAGAGACAACTGAAAAACTTTCAGTAATCTCTTCTCAGTACAAGAAGCCACTCCTTGAGTTCTCAGGCTCTTGCGCAGGTTGTGCTGAAACATCTTACGCTCGCCTTGTAACTCAGCTCTTCGGCGACAGAATGTACATCTCTAACGCAACAGGATGCTCATCAATCTGGGGTGGCCCTGCTGCTACATCACCATACACAGTCAATGCTAAGGGCCACGGTCCAGCATGGGCAAACTCACTCTTTGAGGATAACGCAGAGCACGGCTTTGGTATGTACCTCGGCCAGAAGGCTATCCGCGAAGGCCTCATCGAGAAACTCAACTTTGTAGTTGAGCAGTCAGGCGCACCTGACAATGTCAAGGCTGCTGCACAGGAATTCCTTGATACAGCAAATGACGGTGCTAAAAACGGCGCTGCAACAGAAAAACTCATCGCAGCACTTGAGGGACACGCAGGCAGCTGTGGTCCTGATTGCATCGGCAAGCAGATTCTTGATAAGAAGAATTACCTCCAGAAGAAGTCCGTATGGATCTTCGGCGGTGACGGTTGGGCTTACGACATCGGTTTCGGCGGTCTTGACCACGTTATCGCAACAGGCGAAGACGTAAACATCTTTGTATTCGATACAGAGGTTTACTCAAATACAGGTGGACAGGCATCTAAGGCTTCTCAGATTGGCCAGGTAGCACAGTTTGCAGCTGCTGGTAAGGCAATCCAGAAGAAGAGCCTTGCTGAAATCGCTATGTCCTATGGTTATGTATACGTAGCTCAGGTAGCAATGGGTGCTGACCAGAATCAGACACTCAAGGCTATCGCTGAGGCTGAAGCATACAACGGACCATCACTCATCATCGGTTACGCTCCTTGCGAGATGCACTCAATCAAGGGCGGTATGACTAACTGCCAGGCTGAGATGAAGAAGGCTGTTGACTGCGGTTACTGGAACATGTTCCGCTACAACCCAGCACTCAAGGCAGAGGGCAAGAATCCATTCACTCTCGATTCCAAGGTTCCAGAGACAGAGGGCTACCGTGCATTCTTGATGAACGAGGCACGTTACAGCGCTTTGACACGCTCATTCCCAGAGCGCGCAGAGGAACTCTTTAAGGAAGCAGAGGAGAATGCAAAGCTCCGCTATGCTCACCTTCAGAAGCTCATCAAGCTCTACAGTGAAGAGGACTAAGGAGGTCGTCTTATGGCAAACCAATACGTATTGGCACTTGACCAAGGTACAACTAGTTCACGTGCAATTGTTTTCGACAAGCACGGTAATATAATCGCAAAAGCTCAGAGAGAGTTCGAACAGCACTATCCACAGGCTGGTTGGGTTGAGCACAACCCAATGGACATTCTCTACTCTGAGATTCAGTCAATCTCTGCTATCTTGACAGAGGGCGTTGTATCACCAGACGACATCGTTTGTCTCGGTGTTACAAACCAGAGAGAGACAACTATCCTCTGGGACAAGACAACAGGTCTTCCAATCTACAACGCACCTGTTTGGCAGTGCAGAAGGTCTGCAGCAATAAGTGAGGACCTCAAGGCACGCGGACTTGAAAAGTACATCCGCGAGCACACAGGCCTCCTTATCGATGCTTATTTCTCAGCAACCAAGATTAAATGGCTCCTCGACAACGTTGAGGGCGCCGTTGAACTTGCTGAGGCAGGCAACCTCCTCTTTGGTACAGTTGAGACATGGCTCATCTGGAACTTGACAGGTGGTGCTTCTCACCCAGAGACAGCTGTTCACATCACTGACTATTCAAACGCATCAAGAACTATGATTTTTGATGTTGATAAACTTGAGTGGGACGAGTATCTCTGCAAAGAGATCGGTATCCCAATGAACATCCTTCCAAAGCCTGTACCATCATCAATGATATACGGCTATGTATCACCTGATATCCCAGGACTTGAGAGTCTTGCTGGCAAGCCAATCTCTGGTGCTATCGGTGACCAGCCATCAGCACTCTTTGGACAGGGCTGTTTCAAGAAGGGTATGGCAAAGTCAACATACGGTACAGGTTGCTTCATGCTCATGAACTCAGGAACAGAGAGAGTTCATTCCAAAAACCAACTTACAACTGGTGTTGCTTGGTCAATCAACGGCGAGACAACTTATGCAATCGAGGGTTCCGCATTCAACGCTGGTTGTACAATCCAGTGGCTTCGCGATGAACTCAAACTCATCGACAGCGCTCCTCGCTGTGATGAACTCGCAGAGTCCGTAGAGGACACCAATGGTGTTTACCTCGTTCCTGCATTCACAGGACTCGGTGCACCTTATTGGGATATGTACGCTCGTGGTTGCATCGTTGGCCTCACACGTGGTGCCAACCGCGCTCACTTCGCTCGTGCAACACTTGAGGCACTCTGCTATCAGGTAGTTGACCTCATCAAAGCTATGGAAGACGACTCAGGTATCGACATCGCTTCTCTTCGCGTTGACGGTGGCGCATCTGTTTCTGACATCATGATGCAAATCCAGGCTGATTTCCTCAACTGTGAAGTTAACCGTCCAAAGGTTGTAGAGACAACAGCACTTGGTGCTGCATACCTCGCAGGTCTTGCTTGCGGCGTATGGAAGGACACTGACGAGATTGAAATCAACCGTCAGGTATCCAAGATTTTCAAACCAGATATGGACGACGCTAAGCGCGAGGAAATGTACAAGGGCTGGAAGAAAGCCGTATCTCGTGCAATGAGCTGGGTTGATCCAGAATAAGATTAAAGGGGAACCGCAAAATGGTTCCCCTTTAATAAAGTGCCTTAAGGAGGCAATTTAATGAACAAGAATAATATGGATTTTGAAACATTGCAGCGCTTCATGACTGATGCCTTTACAGCAATCGGTGTCCCAGCCGACGAGGCTGCCATCGTTGCTGACGTGCTTGTCGAGTCCGACAAGCGTGGCATCAACTCACACGGCGTTAACCGTTTCAAACCTGTATATATCGACAGAATCAATGCTGGGATTCAGTTCCCAACAACCAACTTTGAAATACTCAAAGAGACCGAGACAACGGCAGTTGTCGACGGTCATCACGGCATGGGCCAGGTTATCGGCCAGCGCTCGATGCAGATGGCAATAGACAAGGCCAAGAAGTATGGCCTTGGCATGGTTGCAGTGCGTAACTCCTGCCACTATGGCATCGCAGGTTACTATGCAACGCAGGCAACCAAGCAGGGCTGCATCGGCATCACTGGCACCAACGCTCGCCCATCCGTTGCACCAACTTTTGGTGTTGAGGGTATGTTTGGTACAAACCCACTCACAGTTGGTATCCCAACTGATGAGGAATTTGATTTTGTAATTGACTGCGCAACATCAATCACTCAAAACGGCAAGATCGAGTACTACGAGAGAATCGGTGCGGATGTACATCCTGGCACCGTAATCGATAGCGATGGCAATGCCGTAGAGGGTGATGCTGGCGCCGCACTCAAGCAGATTCGTCAAGGCACAGCCGCACTCACAACGCTCGGCGGTATCGGCGAGGAGCTCGCTGGATACAAGGGCTACGGCTATGCTATGGTAATCGAACTCCTCTCCTCCATCCTCCAGGATGGTTGGTACGGCAAGGACCTTGACGGTAAGGATGAAAGCGGCGACATTCGCCCATATCACCTTGGCCACTTCTTCATTGCCATCGACACCAATCACTTCCTTGGCGAGGACCTCGCCCGCAAGAAAGCAGGCGAAATCATCCGCAAGGTGCGTGATTCTAAAAAGGCTCCTGGCCACGAACACATCTATTCCGCAGGCGAAAAGGAATGGCTCATCTACAAGCAGAGACTCGTTGATGGCGTTCCAATCACAGAACCTGTACAAAAGGAATTCATGGCAGTTCGAGATCAATTTAACCTACCATACACATTCCCTTGGGAAGAATAAAGCATAAAAAAAGACCCGGTCGTCCGACCGGGTCTTAATTTTTAATTACTGCTCAGCAGCTGGGTTTGGAGCGATAAGGTCTGAAAGATCAACAGCCTTAGGTGCTTCCTCAACAACCGGTGCTGCAACTGGCTCAGCGATTGGAGCTGGAGTAGCTTCAACAACTGGCTCAACAGGTGCAGCCTCAACTACAGGCTCTGCAACTGGTGCAGGAGCAGGAGCTGGTTCAGCCTTTGGAGCTGGCTTTGGAGCCTCTTCCTTTGGAAGGAGAGCTGGGATAGGGTCATTTGAGTTATAGATAGCATCCTTCTTACACTTTGTGAAGCAAAGTCCGCAACGAATGCACTGATCCTCGTCGATAACGTGAGGATTCTTAACTGTACCCTTAATAGCATTGCTTGGGCAAACACGAGCACAAGCTGTACAACCGATACACTTGTTAGGATCAATTCTAACTGGAGCATCCCAGTTCATGTAGATAGCCTCTTTGCCATCCTCTGGTTTTGTCTCAATCATGTCGATTGCTTCAACAGGACAAGCTCTTGCACAAACACCACAACCGATGCAATCTTCGATCTTGGTTGGTGCTGGGAGTTCACGACGCATACCACGACGTGTTACCTTGTATGAAAGTGTGAAAAGGCTTGTTGGGCAGTTGTAAAGGCAAGCCTTACAACCGTAGCAATCATCATATCTAATCTGAGGAATATAGTTAGCCATTAATTGCCACCTCCTCTACGAAGTTAGACATTGGTGCTTCAAGGAAGTAATCAAGGTTAAGAGCCTTAACTGTCTCCTCAAGTGGCATACCAGTCTTCTCATCGAAGCCTGCGTTCTTCCAAGCATTCATCATCTTAGCGTCGATTGGAACTGTCTTACCAGCATTCTTACCAACCTTAAGAGGTGGTTCACCAACCATACGGCCGTGAGGACGTGAATACCAAGGATCAAGACCGTGCTTGATGTTGAACATGTGACGCATTGTAAATACACGTCTGCCGATCCACATATAGTCATCTGGAGTCTTGCCCCAGCCTGTTGCTGCTTCGAGCCATTCAAACATTGGGTATGTAGCTGTACCAAGGATGAAACCGAAGTAGCATCCGCCGGCACCGTCTACTATACGCTTGAAGTATGCGCATGCAAGTACCTTGAGTGATTCCTCATCAGATACTTCCCATTCGCCTTCTTTACCACCAACAAGAACTGCTGGAGGAGCCCATGTAACCTTCTTCCAAAGGTGCATACAACCATAGTAGAGAGAACCACCTGATGTATGACGAGAAGGTGTAGCGTCGATTGCGTAAAGTGTAGCCTGCTGTGGGTCTGGACGAGAGTCATGCATTGGAGGCTCTGTACCACCAGCATGAACAGCGTACTTAGCGAATTCTGGACCAAGACGCTTAACAGCTTCTTTACAACCATCAGCAAGAACATCACCGATGCCCTCACGATGAACAATCATCTTGATGAGCTTGATGATAGCCTCTGCATCGCCCCAATGAAGCTCGAAACCAACGTCTTCCTTAGTAAGGAGACCATTCTCATAAGCCTCAATTGCCATACCAACTGTACCACCTACTGAAATGGCATCCATACCAGCACGGTTTAAGTACTCGTTGATGAAGAGCATTGCATCATTATCATCATTGAGAAGGAATCCAGTGAAATCCCACTGTGACTCGTACTCTGGTTTATGTACTCTTGAGTAACCCTGGTCGTTGTGTTTGATATGAGAAATATCAAGCTCACCACCGCAACCATATACGCATGAGTAGCAATAGTAACGGTTTGTCTGAAGCTTAAGCATCTGAGAACCGTCAGTCTTATTAATTTTGGCAATGTGGAAGTCCTCTTTCTGAGAACCGCCCCAGTTCTTAATAGGAGCCTCACCTGTCTGTGCAGCGAAGCCAGAAGCACCGCCTGTGCCCCATGTACCCATAAGAACGCCTGTGAAGATACCATCTGGTGAAAGCTGAAGTTCTGGAAGGAACTTAGCAACGTTCAAAAGACCTGCTGGTACCTGTGGAGGCAAGAAAGCCATGTTAACGCGCTTAGCGCACATCTTAGAAAGCTTCTTGATCTCTGCTGGGTTTTCACCAGATACTGGTCTTGTACCACCAAGTACAATACCCTTGAGCATCTTAGCACCCATAACACCGCCGACACCCTGACGAGCAGCGATACGGCCGTTATCATTACAAACGCCAGCCATGAAGCTCTTGTTCTCACCGGCCCAACCAATTGTACAAGCCTGTGGTCTCTTCTTGCCAGCTACTGTATTTTCCTCAACAAGCATCTTCTCAGCTACTGCTGCATCCTGTCCCCAGATGTGTGATGCGTCCTTAAGAACTGGACCATTGTTATCACAGTAGAGGTATACAGGTGTATCAGATGCACCATGGAAAGCGATCATATCATAACCGCAAGCCTTGATAAATGGAGCAAATGTACCACCGCAGTTAGCCTCACCAATACCACCAGTTGCTGGTGACTTGGTAATGCACATCCAACGACCTGTGATTACAGAACCTGTGCTTGTCAAAAGACCAGATGTAATACAAAGAACGTTGTCAGGACCCATTGGGTCTGCACCGGCCGGAATGTTTCTGTAGCACCACCACGCGCCAAGAGCCGCACCGGAGAGGAAGTTTTCGTAGATTTCGTCCTTGATGTAGACATCTGTACAAGTTTTATTTGTAAGGTCTACCTTAAGGATTTTTCCACAATAACCCTTCATGTTTTCATCTCCCATTAAAAATTTTATGTGTCAAATTATTTGTATGTTTAAAATTAGCCGCCACCTGTAGGTGAGAACGCGCTAACAATATCACCGTCTTTGAGGACTGTGTCGTATGGAACCTTTTCATAATTTACGAGGAAAGGAAATACTTTAGTCCAAACGTAAGGAAGCTTAACTATCTTGATAAACTGCTTAACGGTTGTACCCTCTGGAACTTCAATGTCGCCGTTCTTATCCATCTTGGAAAAGTCACACATTGATGGACCGTGAAACTCAATTTTCATAGGAATGCCTCCTTTATAATATTACATTTTAATATTTTTAAATATAAGACAATTCATTATATCCTATATGTGTTAATTAATCAACAATTGTTGATAAAATAATTATATTTACAATGACACCATACGTTGATATAATAGGCAATGACTTTAAGGAGATAAAGGAGAATCACTATGTCAGATAGATATTCTAGACAGATAATGATTCCGGAATTCGGCGAGGATGGACAACAGAAACTCGCTGACGCAAGCGTGCTTGTTATCGGTGCCGGTGGACTCGGCACAACTTTGATATATCACCTTGCAGCAGCTGGTGTTGGCACAATAGGAATCGCCGATAACGACATCGTATCACTCAGCAATTTAAATCGTCAGTTCATACATTTTGAAGAGGACATCGGTTCTCTCAAGGTTGTATCTGCCGCCAACAAAATTCACATGTTCAACAGTGAAATTCAGGTTATCCCACATGCAAGCGCTATTTCTAAGGACAATGCATATGAGATAATTAGCCAATATGACATCGTAGCCCTCGCAGTTGATAATGCTCAGGCTAGAATGATTGTTAACGAGGCCTGTGTCGAACTCGGCACACCATTTGTTGATGGTGGCATCAACGGATTCGTAGGCACATCAGTTTTCATCAATCCACATCACACACCATGCCTTGCTTGCCTTTACGGCACAGAACTCCCACCAGAGGAGCGCTTCAGTGCTGTATCATCTGTCACAGGCACCGTCGCAAGCATTGAGGCAACTTCAGTTATCCAGTACATCCTTGGCCTCGAGGTTCCTCTTGCTGGCAAGCTTTTGTACTACGATGCACACGAGGCAGATTTCGAGCAGCTTGAACTCAAGTTCAAGAAGGGCTGTCCAATCTGCGGTGGCAAGCGCGCTAACAAATAATTTAATAGATAAAAAAATAAGAGCTCTTGGTTTTCACCAAGAGCTCTCTTTATATTATCCTCAAAAAATTGATTAGTTGTGCTTCTTTGTTGCTACGAAAGCAGCGCCAGCAAGAACTGTTACAGCAGCCATAGCTGAGAAAGCAGCGTCGCCTGTGTTAGCGATTTCCTCTGCTGGAGCATCAGCAAGTGGAGTTGTATCTTCGATTACAGCAGCGCCCTGTGGTGTTGCATCATCGATAACTGTGATCTCTGCTGGGATCTCGCTCTCCTGCTCGTCCTCTGCAGGGATGATTTCTTCCTGAGCTTCCTCTGTTGTTGGGAAGTGAGCTGCAAGGATAGAATCCTCAGAGATTGGTTCGAACTCGTTCTTCCAGTTGATTGTCTTAGAATCTGTGATGATGAACTGCTTGTCATAGATTGTACGACCTGTAAGTGGATCGATGATGAGAACCTTGAAGCCGTCCTCAGAATCTCTTGTAACCTGGATGTCCTGATCAAGGTCTACATAGATGCCTGAATCCCAAAGTGCCTTGTAGATGTTGTCCTTAGCAGCTGCAAGTCCTTCGAGTGAAAGGTTAGGCATTGTTGGAAGAGCCCAAGCCTTCTCATATGTCCAAGCGCCATCTTTATAAACAAGGTAGTTGTCGAAAAGATCAGTACCTGTTGTTGGCTGGATGATGTGGATGCGATAACCAAATGTGCTATCGTCTTCTACTGTTACCTTATAGTCACGGCCATAAACAAGACCTGTGCCCTCAAGACCCTTCTTAACGTTAGCAAGAATGTCTGAGAATGATGGAACAGCGATTGTTGCCTCTGAAGCATCGTCATCTGAGAAGATGCTGCCGAGTGGGTTGATACCAATAAGCTTCTGGATGAGGCTTGTTGACTTCTGAGCTACTTCTGCTGATGATGTCTTGCAAGCAAAAGCAGATGTTGTTGCAAGGCTAAGAACCATTGCAAGTGCAAGTACTAAAGCAATAATCTTTTTCATAATAGTAAGTCCTTTCAAAATTAATATCTTAGGGGCTCCTCAACCCCTGTCCTTACGATAATAATATAACACTATTACTATACGTAGACAACAGAAAATGAACAAAGTTTTAACTTTTTGGTACATTTTACAAAGTCGTCCAACAAAAAAGACGATTTTTCATCATTTTGTGTTAACAAAGTGTGAACAAACGGTATTTTTCAGCGGTTTTACCCTGTTTGTTCACATTTTAGTTCATATTTAAGATTTTATTTGTAATTGCTTCTAGGAGCATATATAATGAATATACTATTAATAATAATGAATCTTTTTTGGAGGTTTTACATATGAAAGCATATGAATCCAGCGAACGTTACGAAGGCAAAGTTCGCGAATGTTGCAACTATGCAGCAAGAACTGCAAAGAACTTTGCAACAGCTGGTAGCAACACCAAGAGACAGCCTTGTGGCAGCGACGAGAAGAAGCTCGCCGAGGCACTCAAGACTGACCTTGAAGGTTTTGCTGACACAGTGATCGAGGACCGCTTCACTGCTGACCAGCAGGCATACATCCTCTCTAATTTATTAGTATTTATCTTTATGCTCATCTCTGCAGCAGCAGGTGTCTGCGCTTGCATATTCAGCGAATATGCATTTTGGATTCTCATCGGCGCAGTAGTATTTGCATTCCTTGCTTTGCTTGGTTTCTTCGGCGTGTTCGGTGGCACATCTAAGAACGTAGCCGGCCAGAACATCTTTGCCGTAAGGAACGCAAATGGCGACGTTAAGAAAAGGGTTATACTTGAGGCAAACCTCGATGCACCATTCAAGCGCACATGCACACCTAAGACTGCAGTCATTTTCAAGTTAGTTACATTCATTGGCATTTTGCTCTACATTGCGTTTGATATAGTATCCTTACTTGTTAACAAGGGTAACATCGATTTCAGCATGTCTGATAAATTTATCTTCATCAGCTTCCCACTCGTTATCTTTGCAATTTTCCCGCTCATCCTGTCACGCAGCGTTAATGCTAACGCTTCATTCCCTGGCGTTGTTGACAACCTCGTTGGTTGCTACACAGCAGCAGGTGCTCTCCGCTATATGTCCGAGATGGACCTTCGCCTCGAGCAGACCGAACTCTGTGTCCTCTTAACAGGCGCCAAAAACGCCAACCACACAGGAGCTAAGACATATTGCAAACTTCACGAGCCAGCTGACAAAGCAGTTGAAACCGTTGTAATTTCACTTGATAGTCTCTTCAATGCTGAGACAATCTCTATCATTACAAACAACAAGTTGTCAACAGATGTTATGGCAGTGGCATCAACAAACGCTGACGTAAACATTCTTGAATATGATCCAAAGTACATCAAGAAGAACGGATCAATGAAGGTATTCAAGAAAAACAAGTACAGCTGTGCTACAATCGCAAGTCTCACAGACAAGATGCCTGCTTACTTCGGAACCAAGAGTGACGACGAGAGCAATATCAATGTCAAGGCAATTGAAAACGCTATGAAGCTTTGCCTTGAGGCAGCATACAAAATGGACGAATAAGGCAAAAAAAGACCCGCTTTAGTTTTCACTAAAGCGGGTTGTTTTTATTTAGCCACGTGACTTCTTTTCAATAAGATCACGAATTGCTGGTTCAGCGAGATTCAAGATGCTCTCTGGTACACCTGCTGCGGCAACCATAAGTGTCTCTAAAATCGAGCCACTGTTGAAGAGATGAACAATTGCATCAATCATTGTGTCAGATACAGCACCATGAGTTGCTGCTACAAATCTCTTGAATGGAACTGTCATCATGCTGTTGTATACAACTGCATACATTGCAGGATCATTCTCAAGGAAGAGACCCATCATCATCTCGATGTATGGATTAATCTTGCTGCCAACCTTGGTATCCCAAAGTTCGTCAAGACAGTTGTCCCTAGAAACTCTGTCGTCAGACTTGTCACCTACAAACTCTGATGGATATGCGCCAAAGATATCAACGAAGTCCTCTTCGTCAACGTTCTTGATGTCAGCATTCCAATACTTTGGTGTTGCCTCACGGTAATCGATTTCGCCATTTGCCTCATCGGACTTGATGTCGATGGTTGCTGTAAGGCGAATATCAGCAGATGAAGCACCAACCATGATGTCGTATGTGCCTGGCTCTACAACCCATGCACGAAGTGTTGGTGAGTAGTACTCAAATGCGCTTCTGTCGAGCTCGATTGTAACTGTCTGAGCTGTGCCTGCTGGGATGTAAACCTTGGCAAAGTCCTTGAGTTCCTTCTTAGCTCTGTAAACAAGTGAGTCCTTAAGACCAACATAAACCTGTGCTGTCTCAGCAGCGTTAAATGCGCCACTGTTTGTGATGTTAAATGTAAGTGTAACCTTGTCATCTGGTGTCATTGAAGACTTGGAAAGAGCAAGATTTGAATAATCAAACTTGGTATATGAAAGACCATAACCAAATGGGAAGAGTACAGGAACGTTTGCCTTCTCATAGTAACGATAGCCAACATAAATACTCTCACGATAGATGAGGTTGTTGTCCTTGCCAGTTGTATAGTCGTCAAGGCAAGGTGTATCCGAGAGGCTCATTGGATAAGACTCTGGGAGCTTACCACTTGGAGAAACTCGACCTGTGAGGATGTTGTAAAGAGCCTGGCCCTGTGCCTCACCAAGGAGATATGTCTGCAAGATTGCTGCTGGCTTGTCTACCCATGGCATCTCGATTGAGCTACCTGATGTAACGATGACAGCAGTGTTAGGGTTTGCAGCGCAAACAGCCTCAATAAGTGCTGTCTGTGACTGTGGAAGTGAGAGTGACTTTCTGTCAGCGCCCTCACATACATCAACCTCTGAGCAAGATACAAAGACAAGAGCAACCTGTGCTTTGAGTGCCTTTGATACTGCCTCGCTGATGAGAGCTGTGTCAACCTCATCAGGCTTCTTGATATCATAGCCGCGAGCATACTCTGTATGCTTGCCAGTCTTAGCAAAAGCGTCTGTTACGCTTACTACGTCATAAGCATTGATCTGAGCACTGCCGTAGCCCTGATACATAGGCTTAAGTGCACGCTCACCGATAATAGCAATTTCTTGGTTCTCGTTTACTGGGAGAATACCGTTGTTCTTGAGGAGAACTGGACACTGCTCAGCAGCCATGCGAGCAACGTCGTGGTCAGCTTCATAGTTGAACTCTGGAGCAGGTGTCTTGAGGACTGGCTCTGCCTTGTTAACGAGCTCTGCAACCTTGTATGCTGCTACTGACAAATCGTTCTCATCGAGTTCGCCCTTGCGGAATGCCTTGGCGATCTTGCGAACGTTAGCATAGCCAGAGCCTGGCATCTCAAGATCGAGACCACAGTGAAGGCTCTCTACGCGGTCGTTAGTTGCAATCCAGTCAGATACTGTGAGTCCTTTAAAGCCCCACTCGCCACGAAGAACGTTTTCAATAAGCCATGAGTTCTCTGTGCAGTATGTGCCATTAATCTTGTTATAAGCAAGCATAATTGTCCATGGCTGTGCCTTCTTAACAGCTATCTCAAAGCCACGGAGATAGATCTCACGAAGAGCACGGTCATCAACAAGTGAGT
>JAUNQL010000009.1 GCA_030536195.1 Clostridia bacterium
ACTGAACTGGGGTATTAGGCCTTTTTTTAGTGTCTACTTTTTGTTGACAACTTCATTTTGCACTCCCTTTATATTAATCCTCAAAAACGTCTTTCATCTTTTCGAAGATAGTTTTCTTCTTGTTGGCTGCTTCTGTGTAGCCAGTAGCGTCGTTGCGAGGCTTGTCGATGTATTCCTCATCGAACTGCTGGAGAAGTTCCTTCTGATGCTCTGTGATCTTCTTTGGAACGTCAACGATAACTGTTACGTACTGGTCACCACGGATGTTAGGGTTATTTACATTTACAATGCCGCGCTCACGAAGTCTGAAGCGTGTGCCTGCCTGCGTGCCGGCTGGCATGTTGTACTTAACCTTGCCATCAAGTGTTGGTACATAAATTTCTGCACCAAGGACAGCCATTGCATAAGTAACTTTAACATTGCAATATACATCGTAGCCGTCACGCTCAAAGATTGGGTGTGGCTTGATGTTTGGAATTACATATACGTCACCAGCAGGGCCACCATTGATACCGTGATTACCCTGGCCACGAACTGTAAATGCGTTGCCTACGTCGATACCAGCTGGTACGTCAACTTCAATGTTAACTGTACGACGGATCATGCCGGCACCCTTACAGCGTGTGCATGGGTCCTTAACAATCTTGCCCTTGCCGTTGCAACGTGAGCAAGGCTTGGTTGATTGGAAGACACCAAATGGTGTACGTGATTGAGTTGTTACCTGGCCAGAGCCGTTACAGTCTGGGCATGTCTCTGGCTTGGAGCCCTCCTTGCATCCGGAACCGTGACATACGTCACAGACCTCAATGCGAGGGAAGTCAACTGTCTTGTGACAGCCCTTGGCTGCCTCCTCAAATGTGAGGTTGACACGTGCCTCGATATTGCCACCGCGGCGTGGTGCGTTAGGGTTGGCACGGCCACCGCCGCCACCAAAGCCACCAAAGCCGCCTCCGCCGAAGCCGCCACCGAAGATGCTCGAGAACAAATCACCGAGATCGCCGAAATCAGCTCCGCCGAAACCGCCGCCACCAAAGCCGGCGTTAGGATCAACGCCTGCATGACCGAAACGGTCATAGCGAGACTTCTTCTCAGGGTCGGAGAGGATTTCGTATGCCTCGTTGACCTCTTTAAAGTTCTTCTCGGCTTCGGCATCACCTGGATTTAAATCCGGGTGGTACTGCTTGGCCTTTTTTCTATATGCTTTTTTGAGTTCGTCCTCGGTTGCAGATTTATCTACGCCGAGGACCTCATAATAATCTCTTTTGTCAGCCATCTTTTTGGCACCCTTCTAAGATTAGTCTACGTCTGTGAATTCTACGTCTGCTGCGCCGTCGTCAGCTGCACCTGCTGCACCTGTGAACTGGCTTGGGTCAAAGCCCTGAGCATCGCCCTGAGGAGCGTTTGCTGCATAGAGCTTTTCTGAGATCTCATAGAACTTAGACTGGAGTTCTTCCTGACGGTTCTTGATGAGGTTCATGTCCTCGCCCTTGAGAGCTTCCTTAAGTGCATCAATCTTAGTATTAAGATCGTCCTTGTCAGCCTCTTCGAACTTGTCGCCTTCCTCCTGAAGGATCTTCTCGCACTGGAATACCATCTGGTCAGCGCCGTTTCTTGTGTCAACGTCCTCACGACGCTGC
Source organism: Clostridia bacterium (assembly GCA_030536195.1). GTDB lineage: Bacteria > Bacillota > Clostridia > Oscillospirales > Acutalibacteraceae > UBA1227. The sequence continues at coordinate 1,638 of JAUNQL010000009.1, forward strand.
TTGTCCTCTGCTGCGAACTGCTCAGCTTCCTGAACTGCCTTTTCGATGTCTTCCTTAGACATGTTAGAAGAAGCAGTGATAGAGATTGACTGTTCCTTGCCTGTACCAAGGTCCTTAGCGCTTACGTGAACGATACCATTTGCATCGATGTCAAATGTAACTTCAATCTGTGGAGTACCACGGCGTGCTGGGAGAATACCGTCAAGGTGGAAGATACCAAGTGACTTGTTATCCTTAGCGAACTCACGCTCACCCTGAAGAACGTTAACCTCAACTGATGTCTGGTTATCAGCAGCTGTTGAGAAGATCTGGCTCTTCTTTGTAGGAATTGTTGTGTTACGCTCAATAATCTTTGTTGAAACGCCACCGAGTGTCTCGATACCGAGTGAGAGTGGAGTTACGTCAAGAAGGAGAAGTCCCTTAACGTCGCCGCCGAGAACGCCGCCCTGAAGAGCAGCACCCATAGCTACGCACTCATCTGGGTTGATACCCTTGAATGGCTCTTTGCCGATGAACTTCTGAACTGCTTCCTGAACTGCTGGGATTCTAGAAGAACCACCAACCATGAGTACCTTGTCGATGTCAGATGTCTTGAGACCTGAGTCAGACATAGCCTGACGAACAGGACCCATTGTGCTCTCAACGAGGTCAGCTGTGAGCTCGTTGAACTTAGCACGTGTGAGAGTCATCTCAAGGTGCTTAGGACCATTAGCATCAGCTGTGATGAATGGAAGAGAGATATCAGATGTTGTTACACCTGAGAGCTCAATCTTAGCCTTCTCTGCAGCTTCCTTGAGGCGCTGCATAGCCATCTTGTCGCCCTTGAGGTCTACGCCCTCTGCCTTTTTAAACTCGTCAGCCATCCAGTCGATGATTCTCTGGTCGAAGTCGTCACCACCGAGGCGGTTGTTACCAGCTGTTGCAAGAACTTCCTGAACGCCGTCGCCCATCTCAATGATAGATACATCGAATGTACCACCACCAAGGTCGTATACCATGATCTTCTGATCATCGCCCTTGTCGATACCATAAGCGAGAGCTGCTGCTGTTGGCTCGTTGATAATTCTCTTAACCTCGAGGCCAGCAATCTTACCAGCGTCCTTAGTTGCCTGACGCTGTGAGTCTGTGAAGTATGCAGGAACTGTGATAACTGCCTCTGTTACTGTATCACCAAGATATGCCTCAGCGTCAGCCTTAAGCTTCTGAAGAATCATTGCTGAGATCTCTTGTGGTGTAAATTTCTTACCGTCGATTGAAACTTTGTAATCTGTACCCATCTGACGCTTGATTGAAGCTACTGTCTTGTCTGGGTTTGTGATAGCCTGGCGCTTTGCAACCTGGCCTACCATACGCTCGCCGTCTTTACCAAAAGCTACTACTGAAGGAGTTGTTCTAGCGCCTTCTGCGTTTGCTATTACTACAGGCTCGCCGCCTTCGATTACTGCTACACATGAGTTTGTTGTACCAAGGTCAATACCTACTATTTTTGCCATGATTTTATCCTCCAAAAATTTGAATTAATTAACTAGTTTAGTTTGCAACTTTTACCATTGCAGGGCGGAGAATCTTGTCTCCGATTTTATAACCCTTTTGGAAAACGTCTGTGATGACGTTTGCTTCAAGGGACTCATCATCCACGTGCATTACTGCGTTATGGAAGTTAGGGTCAAATTGTTCGCCGGCGTCGCCAAATGTCTCAACGCCATACTTTTTAAATACATCAAGGAATTGAGTGTATGTCATCTCAACGCCTTTCTTGAAATCCTCAAGGCTTGCATCCTCTGTGCTGAGTGCTCGATCAAAGTTATCGAGTACTGGGAGGAAATCAGCAAACACTGTTGATTTCGCATTGGTAAAGGACTCTTCTTTCTCCTTTACTGTGCGCTTTCTAAAGTTGTCGTACTCAGCTGCGAGTCTGAGGTACGCCTCCTTCTGAGCGCCGAGCTCTGCTACAAGCTTCTCCTCTATTGTCTGTTCAACTGCCTCCTCTGTCTCTTCGACAGATTCCTCAGCTACTTCTTCGACTACTTCATCCTTCTTCTTCGTCACTTGAAGTTTCCTCCTCGTAAACATCCGACAAAACCTTACTGATTATCTCGGATAAATATTTAATGCTTGGGACAAGTTTTTGATAATTCATTCTAGTCGGTCCGATAATACCGATTGCGCCAGTGGCGTTCTCGCCAATCTTGTACTTGGAAATGATCATACTTGAGTTTTCAAGTTCCTTGTACCTGTTCTCTGAACCGATTCTAATTTCGATGTCGCTGTCCATGTCACCGGATGAGACCAGCATGTTGAGCGGCTCCTCGCGGTGCAGGAAGTCAAGAAGTTGACCAGCGTTGTCATCGTATTCCTTGTATCCAAGGAGATTGGACTGGCCTGCCAAATTTACCTCTGAGACCGAGGCCGCTTCAACAAGGTCAGCAATCGTGACAAGTAGAGGCGACATCGACAGTGCCTTGGCACCGAGGCTTGCAGCCAGCGTCTGAATCATAACAGTTCCAACTGATGAGAGTGGTTTGCCAAGGAAGTTCTGATCAACAACATCTATAAATGTTTTACGAAGGTCAGCGTCTATCTCGACATCAGTCCTGCATGGCTTGCTCTTTAAAATACCGGTTGAGGTAAGGAGCACGACCATTGCCTTTTTAGGACTGATTGGAACCATCTCAATGTTGCGGATGAATGCGTTCTCATCCGATGGGGCTTTTGAAATCGCAGCGAAGTTGGTCAGGTTAACTAGTGCCTCGCCTGCGGTCTCGAGTAGAATCTCGGGGTCGCCTGAGCGAGAGTCGATACCGGCCTCAATTCGTCTGCGCTCATTCTCCTCAAGTTCCAGCGGCTGCATCAGATTGTCAACATAGTAGCGATAGCCGTACTCTGTTGGGACACGTCCTGCGGAAGTGTGAGGCTGAGTGATAAAGCCAAGGGCAGTGAGTTCCGCCATTTCATTTCTAATTGTTGCAGAGGAGACATCAAGGCCAGCATTTTGAAGCAATGCCTTGGAGCCAACAGGCTCGCCTGTTTCGATGTACTGCTCAACAATAGCAGCCAAGATCCTCTGTCTTCTTGGTGGAAGCATGTGTTCACCACCCTGAGTGTTAAATTTTAGCACTCACGACATCGGAGTGCTAATTGCACATATACTGTAACACCGCAAATGCCTATTGTCAATAGGAAAAACAAAAAATTTAGCACTCTCAGCGAGAGTGCCAAAACTTAACTTCTTCTTGAAAAAACTAGGTCCTCCCCGGCAACGGTGATGAGGTCGGCGGAACTCAGCTCATAGGTCTTGCCAGGCTCAAGCCTCAGGCCATTCAAAAAGGTTCCACTTTTTGAATTGAGGTCTGAGAGATTGTACTTGCCGTGGCCAAGTGTTATGACGCAGTGCTCCGCCTCCATCTCGGCGTTGCCGGAGAACGGGATGCTGCAACGGCTCTCGTCAGTACCGATTGTATCAGGGCCAAACAGGAGCGGATACTCCGCTCCTGTGCTGCGCACCTTAATAACGTTCACACCCTCTGGCAGCATCCCGTCGCTCTCAAACTCAAACATGTCGTCCCCGCTCCCGCTCATGACGACATCTCGCATTCGCTCGCGCAGACTCCGCTTTGCCACCTTAGGTTTCTCCTCTTTCTTTTTCTTCTTGACCTTAACCTCTGGTCCTAACGCATCTTTGACACAGAGTATGAACTCCTTCTCTGTGTGAGTTTCAAAATATGAGTACTCCGTTGGCACAAGTGGGAAGCGAACCTCACCGCTTTCTGGATCAACGTATGTGTACTCATAGTTTAGGATAAGTTCCTCACTTGGAATCATATAGCTTTCAAGTTTATCCTTAGTCGAATTATATTGTTCCAATATCGCGTCTATAGTTAAAGGAGTTTTCCTTAAATAACTATCAAGAGGTACCAGGTTGCTTATAGCAAGTAATAAATTACTTGAATCTATACCTATTGTAATTGCCGAATCGATTGGGTTTGCCTTAATCATATTGAAAGTAAAGTCATCTATTGTATCGAAGTCCTCTACCTTAAACACTAATATGTTTTCATTTGAATTTTCTCTATCAAACATTGCTTTTCCTCCTAATACTTTTCACTGTCGCCAAAATGCTCGCGCAGTTCATCGATGCCGCGCGAGGAATACTTGCGCATGGCCTCTTTGCTTCCACCAAGTTTCTTGGCAACCTCACCATAGGGCACGTTGTAACCTATGTGAAAGATGGTTGCCACAGCGTGGTGGAACGGGATTGAGCGCAGAGCGTCGTCAAGGAGGTCGGCCATCTCCTCCGCTATGACACCCTCCTCGACGTATGCGTGGGTGTCGCTTGCGCGGGAGTGAGACATCTACTCCGCCGCATCGCTCTCGCTCGACCTCGCGCGAAGCATGTGTCGCGCGATGTTGTGATTGGTCCTATAGAGGAAGCTCACGAGTTTGAACTCGTTTTCAAACTCCAGGCCATCAGCCATGCGCTCCAAGAGAACTAAAAACGTCTCTTGTGCGCAGTCCTCTGAAAGCTGCCTGTCGTTTAGACGGCGCATAGCATCCGCCACTAGCGCCTTCCAATAGCGCCTATACAGTTCTTCCACTCGCTCGCCTCCCCAAGGTTTTGCTCCCATAATAAACCAATTTTGCCCAAAAAGTTCACATTATTTACGAGTGGTCAAAAATTCGTTACGAGTGGTCACCAATGTCCAAAATTTGTGCACAAAAGTTGATTTATTGTACACTAATGGATATACTTTCATCACCTTCCGGAGGGAGTCTGACGTATGTCGTAAAAGGAGGAAATAAAATGCTGACAATAGTCATATTGTCAAACAGCAGCAAAGCCATAAGCGGGCTTAAAAGCATACTCGAACTTTATACATATGAGAAGATGTACCCAATCGATGTAAAAGTTTGTAAGGATATCAAAGATATTTTGAAATTGAGCCTTCCCAATGCTATAATCTTTATTACCGACAGCAAGGAGCGAAACGCTGTCAAAACTGCGCAAATCCTAAGAGAACACCGTCACACCGAGGCACTTGTGCCGATAACCGACAACATCGAGCTTGTCTATGAGGCCTTCAAAGTAAGCGCCTACCGTGTGCTCAAAGCACCGGTAGCCAACGCCGATATCTTTGAAGTGATAGACAGTTTCAGAAAGCGTGCGCTTTCAAAACACGTTGTTGTCGTCAAGGACGGTACCGAGACCATAAGCCTCGCTATGAGCGATATAACCTATATCGCATCCATCAACCGCGAGGCCAAGATATTCACCCGGCACGGCGAAATAAATGCAACTGTTCCGCTCTTCCAAATAGCGGCCCAGTTGCCAAATGAGTTTTTCTATATGTGTCACAGGTCGTACATCGTCAACCTGATGAATATCAGGAGCGTCTCAACCACCATCGACCGCATCACGCTCATCGATGGTACAGTCCTGCCAATCAGCAGGCGCCGCAAGGCAGAATTTGTGGGTGCACGAGAAAAGTTCATGCAAAACCACACCTATACAATAATCAGTTAAGGGGTACCTTATGAATTACGAGGAAGCTATCAATTACATCGAAGGTCGTGCCATCTTTGGCTCAAGACCTGGCTTTGAGCGCATCAACGCATTGCTCGATGCGCTAGGTCATCCGGAAAAGGGAATTAAATATGTGCATATAGCAGGAACAAATGGAAAGGGTTCCGTATGTACTACAACAGCAAACATCCTCAGTAGTGCAGGATACAAAACTGGCCTTTTCACGTCTCCCTTTGTATCTGACTTTAGAGAAAGAATAATGCTCGATGGCGAGTTCATTCCAAAGGACACGCTGTGCAGCATCTGTGAGCGTGTCAAAGAAATCACTGACAAACTTGATGCAGAGGATAACTCACCTACTGAGTTTGAAGTAATAACTGCTATCGCTTTCCTCTTCTATAAATCAGTTCAATGTGACCTCGTAGTTTTAGAAGTTGGTCTTGGCGGACTGCTCGACTCGACCAATGTAATTGATACTCCTCTTGTCAGTGCGATTGTATCGCTCTCCTTCGATCACATGGGTGTGCTCGGCGACACCATCGAGGAGATTGCAGCGCAAAAGGCCGGCATCATCAAGGATGGTGGCGTTACAATAAGCGCTCCTCATCAGCCAGCAAGTGCACTCAAAGTGCTTGAGGATACTGCAAAGCAACATAAGAATGAATTTATAGTTGCAGACCCAACTGAGATTGAGGAAATCCACGAGGACATCAATGGCAACCTCATAAAAGTCGACGGACAAGAGATCCTGTTGCCACTCCTTGGCCCTCATCAGATTGACAACCTCTCTGTAACTCTTGCAATTATCAACGCTCTTAAAAAGCAAGGCTTTAATATATCAAGCAGTGCTATCAAGGCAGGAATTGAAAAAACAACAATTCCTGCACGTGTAGAAGTCCTCTCCAAGGACCCACTTGTCATCCTTGACGGTGGCCACAATGAGGACGGCGCACACGCACTGGCCAAGACGATAGAGCAGTATATCAATCAGGACATCACTCTTGTCATTGGCGTTATGGCCGACAAGGAAGTTGACGCCGTCCTGGGCCACCTAGTACCGCTCGCAAAGCGCGTAGTTACGACGACTCCTAGCAATCCACGTGCGATGTCAGCCGATGAACTTGCAGCAAAAGCCAAGGCATTTTGCAGTGAAATCACGGCTGAAAGCGACCCATGTAAAGCTTTTGACCTTGCCAGGAGTCTAACAGACGACAAGGAAGCCCTTATCGTATGCGGCTCGCTCTACCTCGCCGGGGACGTTCGCGCCCATATGGTTGACACCCTAGGCAAATAGTGATACAATCCTTACATCTTCAGGGCGGGGCGCAATTCCCCACCGGCGGTAAAGTCCGCGGGCCGCAAGGCATGAACTGGTGCAATTCCAGTACCGACAGTATAGTCTGGACGAGAGAAGAGTAATAAGTCTCATTACGCCCTGTGATTTTCACAGGGCGTTTTCCTTTGAAGAAATCTATTTTAGGAAGTAATCAAATTGGCAAAGCAAAACACACTTAAATCATCAGAAAAAATCCGTCGCATGACATCAATCGCCGTTATGGCAGCTGTGGCTATGGTGCTCCAGTTCATTGAGGTATCAATCCCTATCATGCCTAGCTTTATCAAACTGGACTTTTCAGACATTCCAGAACTGATTATCGCTTTCGCATACGGCCCACTTTCAGGTGCGCTCGTATGCCTTATCAAGAACCTCATTCACATGCCACTTTCAGGCTCCGCCTTCATCGGCGAGCTCTCAAACTTCTTGCTTGGTTGCTGCTTTGTAATCCCAGCAGGACTTATCTACAAGAAAAATAAGAACAAGAAGACTGCACTTGTTGCATCATTGCTCGGCGCACTTATAATGGGCATCTGCTGTATTCCAATCAACTATTTCCTAATCTATCCACTCTATGTCAGAGTGCTCGGTCTCCCATACGAGGCAATCATTGGAATGTATCAAGCAATCCTTCCAGCTGCTGACACGCTAATTAAAGATCTCTTGATTTTCAATCTCCCATTCACAGTAGTTAAGGGACTCATAGATGCAGCTGTTACATTCCTCATCTACAAGCGTCTCTCTCCTATATTAAAAAAGAGTTGACATTAGAGTATATTAGTACTAGAATACGTAAGGTAAATTTAATAACTTTTCTTATCAAGAGTGACGTAAGGGACAGGCCCATCGACGTCCAGCAACCTGGCGAAAGCTAAGGTGCTAAATCCTGCGGTGTTAACCGAGAGATAAGGTTTTTGAGCCCTTCGGTTGTGCCGGAGGGCTTTATTTTTGGAGGTAAACATGTATTTCTTCACTTCAGAATCAGTAACAAAAGGTCATCCAGACAAAGTCTGTGACCAGATAAGTGACGCTATCCTTGACGAGATTCTCGCAAAGGATAAGGACGCACGTGTTGCATGTGAGACAACAGCAACAACAAATCAGGTAATGATCATGGGTGAGATCACAACATCAGCAGATGTTGATATTGAAAAGATTGCCCGTGAGACAATAAAAGAAATAGGCTACGACAGCGACGAGCTCGGTTTCAACGGTGACAACTGCAAGATGATTCTCGCAATCGACAAGCAGTCACCAGACATCGCTATGGGCGTTGACAAGTCACTTGAGATTAAGGGTGGCGACGATGACGCATACAATCTCAACGGCGCTGGCGACCAGGGTATTATGTTTGGTTTCGCATGTGACGAGACACCAGAACTTATGCCACTTCCTATTTCCCTTGCTCATCGTCTTGCAAGACGACTTCAAGAGGTTCGTGAGGACGGCACGCTTTCATATCTCCGTCCTGATGGCAAGACTCAGGTTACTGTTCAGTACGACAACGACGGCACACCAATGCGCGTTGAGGCAATTGTTGTTTCAACTCAGCACGACGAGCGTGTATCCCTTGAGCAGATTCGCAAGGACATCATTGCCAAGGTAGTTGAGCGAGTAGTTCCAGTAGAACTCCTCGACGACAAGACTAAGTACTACATCAACCCAACAGGTCGATTTGTTATCGGCGGCCCTGCAGGAGACTCTGGTCTCACAGGCCGCAAGATCATCGTTGATACCTACGGCGGATACGCACGCCATGGCGGCGGATGCTTCTCCGGCAAGGACCCAACGAAGGTAGACAGAAGTGCAACATACGCTGCACGCTGGGTTGCTAAGAATATAGTTGCTGCTGGCCTCGCAAAGAAATGCGAGATCCAGCTTTCATACGCAATCGGCGTTGCACACCCTGTTTCAATCATGGTTGATACATTTGGTACTGAAACAGTTGACAACGCCAAGATTGTGAAAGCTGTCAACAAGGTCTTCGACCTTCGTCCAGCAGCTATCATCGACACATTGGACCTCAAAAACATCCAGTACAAGAACCTCGCAGCTTTGGGGCATATGGGTCGTGAGGACCTCAAGGTTTCATTCGAACAGACAAACAAGGTTAACGAACTCTTGGAGGCAATTAAATGAAATTTCAGTACAGAACAGAGGGTACATGCTCTCAGATGATTACTTTTGATATGGACGAGAACAAGGTTGTATCAAACATCGAGTTCTTCGGCGGTTGCAACGGCAACCTCAAAGCAATTGCAGTTGCAGTGGATGGCAAGACTGCTGACGAGATCTATGACCTCTTCCACGGCATCACATGTGGATACAAGCCAACATCATGCTCTGATCAGCTTGCAAACGCTGTTATGGAGGCAGCAAAGAATGTTTAAGAAAAAGATATCAATAGGGCTCATCGCTCTCCTTATTCTCTTGACCCTCACAGGTTGCAACAAGGTCTCAAAGATTGCTGGCCGTTGGAATGCAACATTCTATATGACAATCGCAGACACAGCAGTTAAAGGCGAGTACGTTATGACCATCAACGATGATGGCTCGTATGCAATATCTCAGACTGCAGATGAGGAATCACGCAGAGCGCTGATTAACGTATATATAGAAAAAACAAAAGCAACCCTCAAGGAGAAAAAGAGCGCTAGTGAAATTCAAACTTTGATGTCTCAGGCCGGTGTTTCAACCGAGGATGAACTTGTAACTACACTCCTCATGAAGTCAGCCAAGGACAAGAACTACACAAGCGTTGACGCCTATGTCTTCGGCATCAACGGCTATGAGTTCAAAACTATCGCCAACGGCACATGCAAACTCAAGGGCAAGAAACTCAACTTCGCCAACAGCGCTGGCGACAAGATTAAACTTACCGGTGTATATGACAAGGGTGACCAGGATATCACATTAAAACTTGGCGACAACGAAGTCATATTTAACCCAGTAGAACTTGATAAATAAAAAGGCTGGAACCCAATCGGGTTCCAGCTTTTCTTATATATGTAAGTCGTTAACTTTTGCACTGTGCTCCTTGAGCAAGCGATATTTCTCGTTGTAGAGATCGTATGAGTAGTCAACCCAGTACTTATGAGGATGCTCGAAACGAAGACACTCATCCCAGAGTGTGCCAATCTGTTCCTCGCAGTACTGCTTGCACTCCTCTACTGTCTTGATCTCAACTATCTGCTTACCGTGGTCGAAGATCTTAACAAGAAGTGGCTTTGCTACGAAGTCTGTGATTGTCTTCTGCTTCCATGTGTAGTTAGGGTCAAAGAGAAGGTATGGCTTTGACTCGTCAATCTTTTCTCCAACGAGAGTCAAGACATCGGCCTCTGCCTTGCCTGTTGCCTTGTCGTAGAAACGGTATACTTCCTTGTTGCAAGGTGTTGTAATCTTGGCAACGTTTTCAGAGATCTTGATCTTTGGAATGATGTTGCCATCCTTGTCCTCTATTGCAACGAGCTTGTATACGCCGTCAAGAACTGGATGTGATGATGAAGTGATAAGACGCTCGCCTACACCGAAGGTATCAATCTTAGCACCCTGGAGGAGCATGTCACGGATGATGTTCTCATCAAGTGAGTTGGATGCACAGATTGTACAGTCTGGGAAGCCAGCCTCATCAAGCATTGCTCTTGCCTTCTTAGAGAGGTAAGTAATATCACCACTGTCTATACGGATGCCCTTAGGGCGCTTGCCCTGTGGCACAAGTACTTCATTGAATACCTTGATAGCGTTAGGTACACCAGACTTAAGTACGTTGTATGTATCAACAAGCAATGTGCATGAGTCAGGATACTCCTCTGCGTATGCTTTGAATGCATCATACTCGGTGTCGAAGAGCTGTACCCAGCTGTGAGCCATTGTGCCGAGCGCTGGAATGCCATAGTCACGGCCGTCAAGTGTGCAGGCTGTGCCGACACATCCGCCGATGTACGCTGCGCGTGCACCGAGGATTGCAGCCTGTGCAGACTGAGCACGGCGTGAGCCGAACTCCATTACAGCGCGTCCATCAGCAGCGCGAACAACGCGGTTAGCCTTGGTCGCGATAAGGCTCTGATGATTTATGATAAGGAGAATCATTGTCTCCAAGAACTGTGCCTGAATCATTGGACCACGAACCTTGATAATTGGTTCGCCAGGGAACACCGGTGTTCCCTCTGGGATAGCCCAAACATCGCATTCGAATTCAAAGTTCTTAAGGTAATCAAGGAACTCCTCACAGAATCCACGAGTTCTGAGATATGCGATATCCTCGTCAGTGAACTTAAGATTATTGAGGTAGTTAATTACCTGCTCTACGCCACACATAATTACATAGCCACCGCAGTCAGGAATAGTGCGATAGAACATATCAAAGTAACCGATTGTGTCCTTAAATCCGTTCTTGAAATATCCGTTTGCCATTGTGAGCTCGTAAAAGTCAGTGAGCATAGTGAGGTTCATATTGCTATCATACATTTCTTTCATAATTATCCCTCAACTTTAAAAATAGTGAACGTATTATATCACTATACCTTTATATAAGCAAGAAATCTTGATTTATTTTCCAATTTGGAATATACTTATTTTGTCATTTTAGAAAAATGAGGTGGTACACATGAGAATAAGAGAACAGATTCGTGGTACTAAAAATATTAGCGGAGCGCTCATTGAAGCCAAGCGCAAAGAGCGCGGCATCAAGCAAGTGGACATGATAGAGTCCCTTGCCCTCCAGGGCGTCGAGATGACAAGTTCTGGCCTCTCCAAGATTGAGGGCCAGCACCGTGGCATCAACGACTATGAGCTCCTTGCTATCGCAAACACACTTGATGTATCAGTAGACGAATTGTTAGGTAGATAAAATGAAGAAACTCTTAGAGCTTTATTGGGCTTTCTTCAAAATAGGGCTTTTCACCATAGGTGGTGGATACGCCATGCTCCCACTGATGGAGCGTGAGGCGGTCGACAACCACAAGTGGGTAACCCGTGAGGAGATGCTCGACATATATACACTCAGCCAGTGTACACCTGGCGTTATTGCCGTTAACACGGCAACCTTTATCGGAAAACAGGAAAAAGGCGTGCTCGGCGCTATCGCCGGCACACTTGGAGTTATCACTCCAAGCCTTGTGATAATCTCAATTATCGCTGCCTTTTTCTCATCGTTCTCCGAGAATCCTTATGTGATCCATGCCTTCGCAGGCGTACGCTGCGCGGTGGCAGCACTGATGGTTCACTTTGTAATCGGTATGATTAAGAAGGGCTCAATCAAGAGCCCAGTACAGATTGGAATACTCCTCGCGTCCTTCTTGACAGTTGCGTTTTTAAAGGTTTCCCCTATCATCGTAATTGTTGTAGCAGGCGTGCTCGGATTCCTCCTCTTTGATGCTAGACCAAAGGAGGTAAAGAGCGATGAGTAAACTCCTTTTAATGTGCTTTGAGTTTTTCAAATCTGGCCTCTTTGCAATCGGTGGCGGACTCGCAACTATACCTTTCCTCTCACGCATTGCAGAGAAACATCCTGATTGGTACACAATCGAGGATCTTGCTAATATGATTGCTGTTGCCGAGTCGACACCTGGTCCAATCGGTGTCAACGTTGCAACTTATGCAGGCTTTTCAACAAACGGACTCATCGGTGCAATACTCGCAACCATTTGCCTTGTGCTCCCATCCTTCCTCTGCATCCTGATTATTCACGGTTTTTGGAAGAAGTACAAGGAAAACGACAAGGTTCAGCGCGTATTTGCATCCCTTCGTCCAGCAGGCCTCGGACTTATCACGTCCGCCTGCTTCACTGTCATTGTAAACGCAGTATATGGCACTGGCACATTCAGTTTCATCTGCCTTGCTATATTCCTTGCATTTCTTGGAATACTCCAGATTCCAAAACTTAAGAACGTCCACCCAATAGTATTTATTTTGATAGCTGCCGTACTCGGCATCGTATTTAAACTATGATAGAATTAGAAGAAAAATTGGGGCCCGAGCGAGCAATACTCTGCTCGGTTGACACCGGCGAATTTGACGCCGAGGTGTCAATCGATGAGCTCGAGGAACTCGCCAATACGGCCGGTGCCGAGGTTGTGGCTAAGGTCATACAACCTCGTCCTGCACCAGACGCTGCGCTGTTCCTTGGTGTCGGAAAACTCGATGAGATTAAGGAATCATATCTCTTTGATGATATTGATGTCCTAATCTTTGACGACGAGCTTTCCCCTTCCCAACAGCGCAACATAGAAAAGTATACAGACAAAAAGGTAATAGACAGGACAACACTCATCCTTGATATCTTTGCCCAGCGTGCCCGCTCCAAGGAGGGCAAGCTCCAAGTTGAGCTTGCGCAACTGCAATACATGTTGCCTCGCCTTGGCGGCCAAGGCACAGCCCTTTCAAGGCTTGGCGGTGGTATCGGCACGCGTGGTCCTGGTGAGACCAAACTTGAGTCTGACAGACGTCACATCAGACGTCGTATCGACTCAATCAAGGGCGAACTGAAGGAAGTCGAGAAGCGCCGCAACTACCAGCGCACACGCCGCAAGAAAGACGGTGTGCAGACAGTAGTAATCGTTGGCTACACCAACGCCGGCAAGTCCACGCTGATGAACCGTCTGACAGAGGCTGGTGTCCTTGCAGAGAACAAACTCTTCGCAACACTTGACCCTACCTCTCGTGGACTGACACTTCCATCCGGTCGTGAGGTCATGCTCATCGACACAGTAGGACTTGTTCGTCGCCTACCTCACAACCTTGTTGAAGCGTTTAAGTCCACACTTGAGGAAGCGGCATCTGCCGACCTCATCCTCAATGTCTGTGACGCACATGACCCGTGCTCTACCGAGCACCTGCGCGTCACGAACGACCTACTCGCCGAGCTCGGCGCCGCTGACAAGCCGCTGCTCAACGTCATGAACAAGTGCGACATGGTATATGACCTAAATGACGTACCGACCATCGGCAACACGGTCTATATCAGCGCACTACGTGGCAACGGCATCGACAAACTCCTTGAAAAGATTGAGGAGTCACTGCCGCGCGACCGTGAGCGCCACACCTATCTCTTCCCATACAGCGACCTAAAACCAGCTGCAATGGTACGAGATGACGGCAACGTCTTCGGTGAGGAATACATCGATGACGGTCTCAAGATTGATGCACTCTGTAGCATCATTGTTGTAAACAAACTAAAAAAATATATAGTGGAGTAAGATATGGTAATAACCGAATACACGATTAAAACCAGCGAAATCAAACAGGACTATACATTCGTAATGCTCTCTGACTTGCACGACAAGCACAAGTCAGCAGAGACCGCAATACGTTACACCAAGATGATTAAGCCTGATGCAATACTTGTTGTCGGCGACCTTGTTGACCGCCATCAAAAGCGTCATGCTGAGGCACTCCCTTTCCTGCGTGAGTGCGTCGAGATTGCACCGACATACTTTGCCTTTGGCAATCATGAGGTCAAGTACCCTGTGTACAACGAACTCGACATTGCCTCAACAGGCACGCACATGCTCAGCAACTCTTGGGACATCTTCAACGACGACATCTTTATCGGCGGTCAAAAACCACTCGCCGACACGGATTGGCTCCGTGATTTTGAGGACTGTGATGGTTTCACCATCCTCCTCGACCATCACCCGGAGCACTATAAACAATACCTCAAGGATGAGCATCCTGAAATAGACCTCATCCTCTCAGGTCATGCCCATGGTGGACAGATACGCATAAAAAATCAGGGCATCTTCTGCCCTGACCAATGGCTCCTACCAAAGTACACCAAGGGCATATACGACGACCGCCTCCTTGTTGGCACAGGCCTGTCCAACACCGGCTACGTCGTACCAAGATTTGGCAACCCTACAGAAGTAGTTAAAATTAACCTCAAAAAAGGAGAATAACAATGAACGACATCGAAAGACGCGACAAAGGGCTCGCATACTACTCACAATCCTTAAAACCTGCACTTCAATTTTTCTGGTGCAAGTTCTGGATTAAGCAAATCAACAAATCAATCCCATTCAATATGCCAAGAATCAACTTGATGCTTAAACTCATCGGCGTTAAGACTGGCAAAGGCTGTATCATTGAAACTCCTTTTAGGTGTGCAATAGGCAAGAACACTAAAATCGGTGACAGACTCTACAGCAATGTAAACCTCCTCCTTGAAGATGAGGGTGGCATCACAATCGGTGATGATGTTTTCATCGGACCTAACGTTTGCATCTGCACAGCAGGTCACCCTGTTCACCACGAGATGCGCAACACTCGCTTCGAGTACGGCATCCCTGTTACCATCGGCAACAATGTCTGGCTCGGCGCGAACGTACTTGTCCTCCCTGGTGTCACAATCGGTGACAACACCGTCATCGGCGGTGGCTCAGTAGTTACCAAGGATATCCCAGCAAACGTTGTTGCTGTAGGCAATCCTTGTCACGTCCTTCGCGAGATCACCGATGACGA
>JAUNQL010000107.1 GCA_030536195.1 Clostridia bacterium
GAGGAAGCTCCAGCTGCTGAGGAGGAAGCTCCTGCAACAGAGGAAGCTCCAGCTGAGGAATAATGCTGGCGTTTTCCATAAAAGAGAACATTGATTTATGGGCTTACCTACAATCCGTAGGTAAGCCTATTGTACTTTATGGCACCGGCAACGGCGCGGACAAGATATTGGATATCTTGGACTCACTTGGTATCACAGTATCTGATATCTTTATGAGTAACGATTTTTATCGAGAAGATGCGACGTTCCGTGGCTATAAACTTCTAAGCTATGACGATATTAGGAACAAGTATGATGACTGTGTTATCGTACTTGCTTTTGCTGTCTTTAGACGAGATATGTTAAAACGTATTCTTGATATGTCAAAAGAGTATGAACTGCGTGCTCCATGTGTTTCTGTGTTTGGCTCTGATTACTTTTCTATGGAGACATTAAATGAGTACGAGTCCGAGATAAATAAGGCTTATAGCTTGCTCTCAGACGATTTGTCGCGCGAGGTGTTTTTAAAGTCGCTTGAGTATAGGATATCTGGCAAGATAGACTATCTCTTTGACTGTCAAAGCGAGCGCGATGAGGTATTTTCAAATATAATAAGGCTGAGTGATGACGAGGTCTATGTTGACCTCGGTGCTTACCGTGGAGACACAATTGAGGAGTTCCTCCTTATGACTCATGGCAAGTACAAGAAAATTTATGCACTCGAGCCGGATAGCAAAAACTATGCAAAACTCATAGAGAATATGGGTACGCTAGATAATGCTATTTTCCTCAACAAGGCATCGTGGTGCGATGAGAGGGTTATGAACTTTGAAGGCGGCGGTGGTCGCAATTCAAATCTCTTTAATCCAAAGACACCAAAGCCAGAGGTGGTTCATACAATTGATGTTGATAGTGTCCTTGCCGGTGAGTGTGCAACATATATCAAGATGGATGTTGAAGGTGCAGAGCACGAGACATTGAGAGGTCTTAAGAAAACTTTAATAGAGTTTAAACCAAAACTTATAGTTTCTGGATATCATAGAACTTGTGATCTTTTTACATTGCCGATTTTGATAAATGAGATCAATCCAGAATACAAGATTTATTTGCGTCATCATCCATATATCCCAGATTGGGAGTCTAACTATTATTGTATTTAAATTGTAATTTACTTTTATAATAGAATAGTGTTACAATTAATCGAAAATTAAACACGTTAGGAGGCACTCTGATGAAGAGTCCAGATAACGTGTTATTGGGTATAGCATTCTTTTTGCTAGCGGGTGTAATTCTTTATAATGTATTTACTGCGGATGTGGAGACAACTAATGTGGAGGAGGAGTCGACTTCTGTCGTTTTAACAACGGAAGTGACTACAACTGCCGCACCGGATGTTGTTGCTGCATCAACCAAGGTAAATATCAACACTGCAAGTGCAGAGGAGCTTATGTCGCTTTCTGGCATAGGTCCAACAAAAGCGCAAGCAATTGTTGACTATCGCACATCTATTGGCGCCTTTTCGTCGGTTGATGAACTAATTAATGTCAGCGGAATAGGCGAGAAGACACTTGCAAAAATAAGAGACGAAATCACAGTATAGGAGAGAGCAAATTGGTTTTTTCAAGCCTTATTTTCATATATGCTTTTCTTAGCATTACTCTAATACTATATTTCTTTGCGGCTAGAACAATACAACAGAAAAATGTTGTATTGCTCATAATGTCGCTTATTTTTTTTGCATGGGGCGAGCCAAAGTGGATTGTGCTGATGCTTATCAGCACTGGCGTTGAATACTTTGGCGCACTGCTCGTCGATCGCTACCGTGACGAGAGGCCAGGCGTTGCCAAGGCAGCGCTTGCCGTATCTGTCACTGTCGCGCTCTCGTTCCTCTTCATCTTTAAGTACTTTGATTTCTTTACATTCAACTTTAACCAGACCTTTGGCACTGAAATCAAACTCCTAGGCCTGACTTTACCTATTGGTATTTCATTCTATACATTCCAGACAATTACTTATATTGTTGATGTATACAGGCAAAAGGCAGCGGTTCAGCGCTCATACTGGAATCTTCTCCTTTACGTATCAATGTTCCCACAGCTTATTGCTGGACCTATCGTTAAGTACGTTGATGTTGAGAAGCAACTTATGTCACGTAGCTATAACGGACGTAAGGCAGGAGACGGCATGTTCCGTTTCCTTATCGGCCTCTCTAAGAAGGCTATCTTTGCGAACGTTGCTGGTGAGGTTGCAACTCAGTTCCTTGACGGTGACCTTTCAGAGATCTCTGTTATCGGCGCTTGGATGGGTATCCTCTCATACACACTCCAGATTTACTTTGACTTCTCTGCTTACTCAGACATGGCAATCGGACTTGGCAAGATATTTGGTTTTGATTATCCAGAGAACTTTAATTATCCGTACATTGCAAAGTCAGTATCTGAGTTCTGGAAGCGCTGGCATATCTCACTTACAACATTCTTCCGTGAGTACCTCTACATACCACTTGGTGGTAACAGACGTCATCACGTTATGAATTTGCTTATTGTATGGGCATTTACAGGACTCTGGCACGGCGCATCTTGGAACTTTATACTCTGGGGACTTTACTACTATGTTCTTATTGTTATGGAGAGGTTGTTCCTTGGCAATGCACTAGAGAAGGCACCTGGATTTGTTGGCCACATCTACACTGTGTTTACCGTTGTGATGGGTTGGGTATTCTTCTATTTTGATGATATGACAAGGCTCAAGTCATTCTTTGGAATACTCTTCGGTATAGGTGACAATCCATTCTCTAATATCACTGATAAATCAGTCTTCTTAAACCACTTGATATTCTTTATCGTTGCGATTGTTGCTGTTACACCAGTTTCGCAACTTATCAAGAAATGGTTTATCAAGTTTACAGACAAGAGCAAAACTAATCAGTTAATAGGCGATATATCAATTGTTGTATCAAGCTTGTTCCTGCTCTTTATCAACACAGCTGCTATTGTGGGTTCATCATACAACCCATTCTTATACTTCAGATTCTAGGAAAGGAGAATACTTATGGAAAATAGAAAACAATTATTTTCTAGGGACAACATAGGACTTATGCTTTTGCTTGTTACTATGTTTATCCTGTTCATTGTATTTTTCCTCTCCATTGTCATTCCAGACAAAGAGATATCTGAAAGGGAAAACAGAACTCTTGCTAGATTCCCAAAGTTTACTTTTGCCACATACTTTAGTGGCGAATTTAACTCTGATATAGAGGAGTATTTCTCAGATAACTTCCCATTTAGGGACAAACTCCTCAATGTAAATGAAAAGCTTACAAAACTCACTTCACAGTTTAGTGCTGGCGGTGATGACAGCATAGTTGTCATTGAAACGGGTGAGCGAGACCTCGGTGGTGAGGGCTTTGGAGACTATGAAAAAGCCCAAGCGGAAAGTGAGGCGACTGACTGATGCAATATATTATTTTGGACCTTGAGTGGAATACAGCATATTCCAATAAGCTTGGCCACTTTGTAAACGAGATTATTGAGTTTGGTGCAGTTAAGCTCAATGAGAGATTTGATATTACAGAGGATTTCTCAAGCTTTGTTAAGCCACAGATTGAGAAAAAGCTTCGCTCAAGAGTTAAGAATCTCACCAATATCAGCAATGAGGATGTTGCTGATGCAGAGACATTCCAAGTGGTACTTGAAGACTTTACAAACTGGGTTGGAGACACAGAAAACACAATTATTATGTCCTGGGGTGACATGGATATAAGAGTTCTTATCGACAACTGTAAGTACTTCTTTAACGATGATCCACACATTCCATTTGTTAAGTACTATGTTGATTTGCAGGCCTATTTCATGCAGGAAAAGGAACTCCCAAAAGGACAGCAGATAAGCCTTTCAAATGCAGCAACACTTATCAACGCTGACTGTGATGAGTTTATGCTCCATCGTGCGCTTGATGACAGTGAACTCTCATCAGTTTGCTTCAAAGCAGTTTACAAGAAGGACAGCTTTAAGCACGCTATCATCACATGTGATGATGACTACTATAAGCGCATACTCTTTAAGCCATATATCATCTCAGATATTAACGACAAGCTTGTAGACAAGACACAGTTCTGCTGTAAGTGCGTTGAGTGCGGAGAGATGGCTGACCAGACATCGGACTGGAAGTTCTCAAACAGTTCATTCCATGCCATGTTTAAGTGCCGTGACTGTAACAAGAAGTACAGGGTAAGCGTCCAGTTTAAGAAGACATTTAGCCAGCTCAACATTAAGAAGAATATTGTTGAGGTTAAAAAGTAAAATTACCAGGTATCTTGAAAGAGAGATACCTGGTTTTTTAGTTGACTTTTCAACTATTTTTTATTAATA
>JAUNQL010000108.1 GCA_030536195.1 Clostridia bacterium
ACCTTTAAAAGTTTACCGCAGCAGTGACCTTTAACATCGTTAATCTCATGGAGAATATCGTCATAGCGCTTGTCTTTAACCCATCCGAGATTGATAACCATATCAATTTCGTCAGCGCCGTTTTGTACCGCATCATAGGCCTCCATGCACTTGGAACATGTGGAGTTATAACCATTAGGGAAACCTATTACTGTGCAAACAGGCACTCTCTTATTTAAGTAATCAGCACACTGTCTAACGTATGACTGTGGGACACAGACAGATGCTGTGTGATACTTGAGCGCATCATCACAGATGCCCTTAATATCGTCCCAAGTTGCAGTTGTTGAAAGCAATGTATGATCAACTTTTGAGAGGATCTCGTTTATATCCATATTAGACATCCCCCTTATCAATAATAGTCACATTGGTAGTTGTTGGGAATGCACCAATGTTAGTAGAAATTATAAGCTTATCGCTTCGCATATCTGAAAGCAATGTGTAGTAATCATGAAGTGTGAACTTACCATCCTCAAACTCAGTTGTGTCAATTGGAATCTGAGAATAGTTTGCTGTTGGATCAGTTGTTGAAACGATACCAAGTGTCGCAATGTTGCCAGCAAGGGCATCCCAGAAACCGCCCTTGATTTTATCAAGTGTTGCAGATACGGTTGCGCCGAGGCCCTTCATTGCAGAAGTGAGGACGAGTCCCTCACCATAGGTTGTATTAACAATTGCACTCTGGTCAACGTCAACACCAATCATCTTTTTATTGTTAACACTTGCAGCCTTGGCAACTGATGACCAGATACCACCACCGCAGGCGAATATAACATCACAGCCACTTAAGTACCAATCGTCATCAGCATTGAATTGATTGCAGTAACCGTAAGTTACTGTTACTTGCTTATCAAGTTCTGCTGCTGCATCATCAGCACCCTGAATGTAACCATAGCCATATCTGATAACAGCTGGTACTGCCTTACCACCGATGTAGCCGAGGTTCTCATATCCAAGCATTACAGCGGCGTATCCAGCCATGTAACCTGAAAGTTCCTCGTGGTAAATTGCACTGTAGACATTGGACATATCAAAGTAGTCCTCTATCTGGTATTTATCGGTGTCGTAATCATATTCCTCACCCTTGAGCTCGAAAGCAGCTGAAAGGATGTCGTCCTTGGAAACATCAAGCATGATAAACTTAACGTCAGGATACTTATCAGCAACGCGTACAATAATTGCGCCAAAAGCATTACCTGGCAATATTATTATATTATGGCCATCCTCTACAGCTTGATCGACCATGGCCATTCTGCCTTCTACACTGTCTCCCTCTGGATGATAGTAGTCAAAGTCAACTTCGTTTTCCTCACACCAAGCCTTGGAAGCCTCATAGGTCGTCTGGTTGAATGACTGGTCATCAATATCACCGGAGTCAGTTATCATAGCAACGCTCATCGCGATATCGTCCTCATTGGACTTTGCGTTACAAGCGGTAAATGTGAAAACTAAAATAAAAATTAAGATAAGTGCAATTATTCTTTTCATAGTTTCCCCCTATTAAACATACTACTTTAATTATAACAATTACTTTAATTATTGCAATGAAACGTTTATAATATTTATGAGGTGTTTTTATGGCAAAACGTGTATTTATGATTGTCCTTGATAGCTTTGGCATCGGCGAATTGCCTGATGCTGCGAGCTTTGGCGACGTTGGAGCCAACACAATAAGGACATGCACCACATCTGATAAATTTAATGCTGACACGCTGGAAAAACTCGGACTTTTCAATATAGAGGGTCTATCTTGGCATACGAGTTTTTCCTCTCCACTTGCGTCCTTCGGACGCTGTGCTGAGGCATCGCGTGGCAAGGATACAACCACTGGCCACTGGGAAATCTGTGGTTGCATCAGTGAGCAAGCGATGCCAACCTACCCAGACGGGTTCCCGGCTGAGGTAATGGATGAGTTTTCAAAGCGCACCGGCAGGGGTTGGCTTGTAAACAAGCCATACTCTGGCACTCAAATAATAAACGACTACGGCGATGAGCATGTGGAAACTGGAAAACTCATCGTATACACATCCGCTGACAGCGTTTTCCAAATCGCTGCCCACGAGGATGTTGTTCCAGTTGATGAGCTTTACGAGTACTGCAAAATTGCCCGTGAAATACTTAAGGGCGAGCATGCAGTAGGACGAGTAATCGCTCGCCCATTTACTGGAACATCAGGCAACTACACACGTACACCAAGAAGACACGACTTTTCACTCACACCTCCTGGCACACTTCTCAATGTTTTGAAATACTATGGCAAAGATGTCATATCTATAGGAAAAATCAGCGATATCTTCGCTGGCTCTGGCGTGACCGAGAGCCACCCGACAACCGGCAACACAAACGGTATGGAAGTGCTCGACGAGATAGTATCACGCGACTTTGACGGCCTCTGTTTTGCCAACCTTGTTGACTTTGATATGCTCTATGGACACCGTCGCGACATCGACGGATACGCCGCAGCCATTGCGGAGTTTGACGCATGGCTCAAGGGCTTTATCGGCAAGCTTCGCGACGATGATGTGCTTATCATCACTGCGGATCACGGCTGTGATCCAGCTTTCACTAAGCACACTGATCACACACGCGAATATATCCCACTTATCTGGTATTCACGCGGAGGGCCTGCAAACAACCTCGGTACGAGGTCAACCTATGCCGACATAGGCAAAACTATTGAGGACCTCTTTGGTTTTGCAACTGACCTTGAGGGTGAGAGTTTCCTCACCGACGTCACATTCACACCAGACCCTATGGCTCGTTTCCACAAGCCTATCCTATAAGTAAAGGAGAATTGACATGCTAACAGGCGAACAACTTCTTGAAAAAGCAAAAGAGGCAATGGCTGGTGCCTATGCCCCTTACTCAAATTTCTTTGTTGGTGCTGCGCTCCTCTGCGAGGATGGCACTGTATACACCGGTTGTAACATCGAGAATGCTGCTTTTGGCGTCAGCAACTGTGCAGAGCGCACAGCGCTTTTTAAGGCCGTTTCAGAGGGCCACCGTGATTTTACAGCCATAGCCATTGTTGGCGGCAGAAACGGTGTCATAGACGATTACTGCTACCCTTGTGGTGTCTGTCGTCAAGCCCTCTCAGAATTTGTGGATAAATCCTTCAAATTCTACTTCACAAACGACAAGGGAGATATCTCATCAATGACATTCTCAGACCTCCTCCCTTACGCATTCAACGAGTTTTAATAAGAGGTACTTACTATGCGAATGTACGACATTATCAAGAAAAAGAGAGATGGAGAGGAACTCACCACTGAGGAGATCAACTTCTTCATCGAAGGATATACAAACGGTGACATTCCAGATTACCAGGCTTCCGCTCTTTGCATGGCAATCTTCTTTAAGGGAATGAACCCACGTGAGACAACAGACCTCACACTCGCTATGGCCAAATCAGGCGATATGCTTGATTTGTCAGTGCTTGGCGACAAAACCGTCGACAAGCATTCAACCGGCGGCGTCGGCGACAAGGTAACTCTTATCGTCGCCCCTATCGCCGCTGCACTTGGTTGTACTGTAGCCAAGATGAGTGGCCGAGGCCTTGGCCACACAGGTGGCACAGTCGACAAGCTTGAATCCATCCCTGGATTCAAAGTTGAGATTCCATCAGAGGAATTCTTTGATATAGTAAAGCAAACCGGCATAGCTGTTATCGGCCAGTCAGGAAACTTGACCCCTGCTGATAAAAAGCTCTATGCACTTCGCGATGTTACGGCGACCGTCGAGAGCCTCCCTCTCATCGCCTCCTCTATCATCTCCAAAAAGCTCAGCGCTGGCAGCCAGCACATCGTCCTCGATGTGACCTGCGGCAGCGGAGCATTTATGAAGACACCAGAGGCCGCTCGCGAGCTCGCGAAAGCAATGGTTGAGATAGGCAACATGGCCGGTCGCCATATGACAGCTGTCATCACCAACATGGACACTCCTCTTGGCATCAACATAGGCAACATCCTTGAGGTCAAGGAAGCAATTGATGTCCTAAACGGCAACGGTCCAGAAGACCTCAAGACCGTTTGTAAGACAATCGCAAGCCTCATGTATGCCTCCTGCTTTGGAGTTGACACGGAAAGCGCTATGCCACTCGTAGAGGATGCAATAGCAAGCGGCGCTGCTCTCACAAAACTTAAAGAGATGGTAAAGGCTCAAGGTGGAGACGTAAGGTTCATCGATGACCCAAGCCTCTTTGAAACAAGCAAGTTCACGTACGAGGTCAAAGCC
>JAUNQL010000109.1 GCA_030536195.1 Clostridia bacterium
TGATGAGTATCCTGGAACTAAGAGGTATTCGCCAAAAGTACGTGATGGTTCGTCAAAATAATAAGCCATATGAAAATTCTCCCTTTTAATTTAAGTTATAAAAATTGAGGCGACAGACGTCGCCTCAATGCATAATTATTTCTTGGTAAGATTAGCGAGGGCCTGAGCGTGGTCAAGGCTGCCCTCAATGAGGAGGATGCCGCGGAAATATGCGTCTGTTGCATCGAGCTTACCAGATAAAATCTTGTTAAATGTATCAGCAGTAGATGTGAGCATGGCAGTATGGTCGCGATAATCGTAAGGCTCAATGGCAAAATTGCCACCAATATTAGCGATATAGAACGCACCACCACAGTCTTCATCTGTCATGTTGATCTGAATAGCAAGATCAGTTGGCAATGAACTTGTATTGAGCTTTAATGTCTTCTCTTTAAAAGCTTCAAATTGCTCGATGAATGTCATGTGGGTTCCTCCTGTTAGTAGTTAATTATGATACAGTCTGCAAAGCCTCAGATTCAGCATTGGCTGCTTCCATTTGACTCTTGAGGTTTGCTACAACCTTCTCTGCGTATTTTTCAATTCTGTTAGATGTTCTGTTGATGAGACCGTTTGAAACTTTGCCGTCATAAGCCTTGTCAGTTACGATGCCATCATAGAAATCGTTAGATGCGTTTGTTGCGAGTGCAGTGATGATATCCTGCTGCCAGAGTGTCTTATCTGAGATAGAGGACATGTACATGATGTGTGCGCCGTACTCTGTCTCTACGATACCGTAGTCGCCAACTTTACGACCCTCTGCGAAGCACCAGTCCATAAATGGCTCAACGTAAGTTGATGTTGTTGTGATGTCCTCATAAAGGCCACCGTTGTCAGCTGAACCTGGATCCTCAGACTTCTCGCTTGCGAGAGTGATGAAGTCCTCTTCCTTAGCGCCGTCCTTAACCCAAGCGTTCATTACTTCCTCAGCCTCAGCGTATGCTTCCTCGGCTGTTCTCTTTTCAACTGTCTCTGTTATTGCGTTGCCGTCCTCGTCAGTTGTTTCCTTTTCCTCAGTGAGAGCGAAGAGGATGTGACGAACTGCAACTGGCTGGAGTGTATCATCTGTTGTTGGGAGTGAGCCAAGAGCTACGATGATGTATGATACACAACCGTCATCTTCTTCGATTGTTGCGAGGTACTTATCGCCAACCTGGCGAGCATCGTCATAAGCCCAGTTTGTAATGTCCTCTGAGAAGTACTGGGTGAGAGTATCGCCAGTTACGTCCTCTGCAAGGTAAGCAGCCTCTGAGAAACTATCTGATGATGGATCATAGTAATCCTTAGAATCCTCTGGAGCATACTGGAGAGCGAGGGAAGCGAAGTTATCGATGCTTGCTGCAGCATAGAACTCGTCAGCATTTGCTTTTGCTTCCTCTTTGTTCTTCTTAGTCATAGCAGCGAGCTCTTCGTCAGTGTAGTTTGTGCCTTCAACTGCCTCAGTTGTCTCTGTTGCTTCTTGAGCCTCGACATTTGTAGCTACTTCAGCATCAAATGAGAAGTAGTAGAGGTCGATTGACTTGTAAGCGCCTGGATTCTCCTTGAATTCCTTCTGGATGTCGTCATCAGATACAGCGTTTGTAAACTCTTCCTCTTTAGCTGTGATGTATGCAGAAGCAATAGTCTGCTTCTCCATAATCTTGCGAAGCATCTTTTCGTTCATGCCACGACCGTAGGTCTGCATGAGGTAAGCGTTGAGAGAGTAGTTGCTCTCGGCAGCTGATGAGCGAAGCTCTTCAATCTGCTCATCGATTTCAGCCTGTTCCTCGTCAGTAATCTTGGTACCATCCTTAACAGCAGCGTCGTAGATAGCGTTAATCTCTCTTGCCTGCTGGATGGAGTACTCCTTGAGGAAGTCGGCCCATGTTGGGTTTTCACCATATTTCTCTGTATCAAGTGCAATGCCAGTGTCCTCTTCAGTGAGTGTGAACTCCTGAGCCTTTGGAGTCTTGGCATAGTCAAAACCAGTCATCATAGCGCCAGCGCCTTCGCCGTAGTATGCGCCATAGTACTGCTCGTACTGGTAAGATGTATTTGCAAGGTTGTTGTAAACTGCTTTGTAATAGTACTCATACTCAGCAACTGTTACCTTGGTACCATTGTCAAACTTAACAGCAGCAAATGCTCTGTGTGGTACACCAAAATAGTAGAGGAGTGCAAGTACAAGTGCAACTACAACAACTATAGTTGGTACAAGCCACTTAGCACGTTTTTGTGCTTTGCTCTGGTTTGCTTTCTTTTCCTTCTTAACCTCTTGTGCTTCGCTTGCTTTTTCGATGCGCGCCTTGCGCTCCTCGCGTGCGAGCTCAGCACTTGATTTTGTTTCTTTAGCCATAAAATAGGCCCTCCCAATATTAAATTAACTTATATAATACCACTATATAGTGGTTATTTCAACGTAAATATGAATGTTTTAGAATTTGCAAGTTTAAGAAATGAATGTTGCAAAAACGCCTTGATTGTATTATAGTATTGTTTATTAAATTAATCTTAAAAAAGGCGTGAAAAATATATGCCGTCCAGTGAAATGAATAAACAAGAACTAAGTGCTGAGCTTGAGCAAGTTCTTCGCGAATACAACAATTTTAAGGCACGTAATTTGGACCTCGACATGTCTCGTGGTAAGCCATCAGAGGGACAGATTCAAGCGGCTTTAGGCCTACTTGATGCGTTTAATTCTAAGTCTGAGTACAAGACAGAGAGTGGCATTAATACTCTTAACTATGGTTGCCCAGATGGTCTCCCAGAGTGCAAGGCACTCTTCGCTGACATCCTTGGTATCGACGCATCTAAAATATTTGTAGGTGGCAACTCAAGTCTCAACCTCATGTTTGACTACATTTTACAGTGCTATGCATTGGGTGCTTCTGAAACTTCTAAGCCTTGGTCCTTGCAAGGTGAGGTTAAATTCCTCTGCCCATGCCCAGGCTACGATCGTCACTTTGGTATTGCTGAATATCTTGGTATCAAGATGATCCCAGTTAAGATAACTGAGACAGGTCCTGACATGGATGAGGTAGAGGCACTTGTGAAGGACCCTTCGGTTAAGGGTATGTTCTGTGTACCTAAGTATTCAAACCCAACAGGTGTTACATATTCTGATGAGACAGTAAAGCGCCTTGCAGCTATGGAGACAGCTGATGACTTCCGTATCATCTGGGATAACGCTTACTGCATCCATGACCTCTTCGGTCGTGAGGATACACTCCTTGATATGCTCACAGAGTGTGAAAAGGCTGGCAATCCAAACCGTGCGGTTGAATTTGCTAGCACATCTAAGATTTCACTCTCAGGCGCAGGCGTATCGGTTCTCGCAGCGAATGCAGAGAACCTTGCGTATATTAAAAAGCGTTGCGCAAAGCAGACTATCGGTCACGACAAGGCAAACCAGCTTCGCCATGTTATGTACTACAAGGACATAGACGGCGTAAAGCGCCATATGAAGGCTTTGTCTGACATTATTAGCCCACGCTTTGAGGTTGTTCTTAATGCATTTGAGAGCGAGCTCGGCTCACTTGGTATTGCTCGTTGGAGCAAGCCAAACGGTGGCTATTTCATCAGCCTTGACGTACTTGATGGCACAGCAACGAGAGTTTACAACCTCTGTAAGGAGGCAGGCGTTAAACTCACAAACGTTGGCGCCACATTCCCTTACGGCAAGGATCCACTTGACACCAACATCCGTATTGCTCCAACTTTCCCAAGCATTGAGGAGCTCTCAACTGCAACAGAGTTGCTTGTTATTAGCATCAAGATTGCAGCACTTGAAAAATACATTAACGCGTAAGAAATTTGTAATTAAAGCAGCAGCAAGTTATACTTGTTGCTGCTTTGTTCTTGTGTTAGAATACATTTAAGTAAAATTTAAGTATTATATATTATATTTTCATCAGCGAGGTGATTATATGTATTGCGAATATTGTGGTAAAGAAATCAATGATAAGGATAAATTCTGTCAAAACTGTGGTGCTGAGCTCCATAAGGAACCAGAGCAGGCAGAGCCTACAGTAGAGACAACTGAGGTAAAGCAGGAGGAAAAGCAGGAGAAAAAGAAGACTTCTCCTGGCAAAATCATTGCTATAGTTTTCCTTGTTTCCGCTTTGATAGTTGGAGTCTTTGCCGGCGCTGCGTATGGTATTTATGCACTTGTTGCAAAGGACATAGATATTGACTCTAGTGACTATACTGAGGAAGAATTTGAAAAGTATTT
>JAUNQL010000110.1 GCA_030536195.1 Clostridia bacterium
CCAAACCGAAGATGTCGCCGTCTTCAAATTTTCTTCTTGCTATCCCGAAGATATTAAATCACAAGAAGATAACGGAACTCTAATCACGAATCCGGTCAATTGTAAAATTCTTTCAATTTCGATTATAGAAGAGAACCAGCAACTATTTCACAACGACGAACAAACATATAATGTTTTCGTTCCTCGCGCTATTATCTTTCACTTTGAAGATGAGCACGAAATAATGTTTGAAAAAGACATTTGGTTTTCTGAAACAATTACAATACAAAAAGGATATAATCTAAAAGAAGCGATTACTCCTATTGATGAGTTTCTTGAGGGCTGGGAAGATGTTTCTGAATTTTATCCTCGCTGCTCTCGAACTGAAATCATCATAAACTAAACTATAAAAACAACAAACAAAAGGGGTAGGCATATTCTTCCTCCCCTCTTGTTTGATTTTCAGTATCTATCTCCCCACTTTCCTCGTATAGAGATCAGAAAATTAATAAACAAAAATAAGACCCGCTCAGACGAGCGGGTCTTTAATTGTGTTAGTTTGCTTTGTTATTGTGCTTATTTAAGTTTCTTGAAGCCGTCGATCATTTCGTCGCAGTAATTGAAGAAGACTTTGCGCTTCTCACCCATGCCGGCCCAAGAGATGTGGTCCTTGTGATGCTCAACTGGAAGGTTGTTCCAGATGCCTGGCTTTGCCTTGAGTGGGTCATCAAGGTCGCAGTGAGGAGCATCGAGCGGTGCGGACTGACCGATTACGTTAACGAAACCGTCGTTCGGGAACCAAGTCTCATCTACGCCATAAGGGTCAAGCTTTGGAGCAGTATATCTGCCAATAAACCAACCTGCAAGGTTGCAGATGAAGAAGGATGAATCCTTGTCGATTACATAGTAGCCCTTCTTGTTCTTGTGAGAACGGTCAGACCTACGGCAAAAATAGTATGTATCTGGATCAAGCTTGGTCTGGAACTTGTTGATTGCCTGAGCAGTTTCAACCTGCATCTCCATAGCGATTGAGTCCATGTGATTTGCAGCGTATGCCTTGATGCCATCCTTGTATGCAAGTGGTGAATGATACTTGTATGTCCTGTCCTTAGGGTCAGGCATTACACCCCAGTGATCAAGGTACATGTCATAGTGATCCATTGCCTTGGTATCACCAATCATTGAAGCAATCATCATAGCTGCCCAAGTAGCAGCTTTCATGCCCTTTTCGCCCCAGAGAGAAGCGAAGGTTGTACCGTTCATAACGCCTGTGAGGGTTGTAACTGTGTGGAGCTTCTGTGGCTTTTTCTCTGCGAAAAGTGGTGAAAGCTCGTTTGCTGGTGTGCCTTCGCGCTCCTCTTTGCTGCCGTTGGCAATAAGGTCAGCGAAAGCCTTAACTGTAGGGCCACCAAAGCTATGGCCGATGATTTCAATCTTTTCATGAGCACCCTTGGTACCCCAATCCTTTAATACGCCAGGATATGTGCGGCCATATCTTGCGTGGCCATACTTTTCTGAGTGAACTTTACCAAAGTCAACTGTACCGCCCATGAGATATGCCCAGAGGATACAACTTCTGTCCCAAGCACTGTTGAAAGGACCAACCGATGGAGCAAATGCCTCATAGCCCCTCTTGATTAAATGCTTCTTTAAATCTCTGTGTGGGCCAAAGCCCCAATATGGGAAATAGTCATAGAAATCTGCTGCCTCGCCAAAGCCCATAAAGCCGTGGACGAGTACTACTGGATAACTCTTGTTTCCAAGTTTCAAGTCAAAGACCTCTTTTCTTTATTTTCAGGTGTTTATATTGTACACCATTGTTTTAAAAAATCAAACTTCTCCATTTATTTGAACATGTTCACTAAAATCGAATGGGTAATTTCTAAAGGCACGTTAATTGAAAGGCGTGCCTTTTTTTGTTATCATTTATGTCAATTAAAGATTATGAAGTGAAGCAACTTGCCGACTTCTTTGCACAGGCTGATGCAGATGGCAAAACCAATGCAGAGAAGATTGGTGGCTTCTCTGCGGATGATGTTAAGAATGCATCCGGTATCATCTATGATGAGAAGTGGAAAGAAACTGGTGAATGGCAGCAGAAATTTGTTGCCTCACCAAAAGAGGGCTTTGAATTTAAAGCATGGGTAGACGATATTACAGGCGATGTAGTATCAGAGGACAGTACCATGGATGTTGAAATTGGTACAGCAGCACGAATGACTGCTACATTTATTGAAAAATGAAAAAAGTATTGATTAACGTGGAGAGCGGTAATATTGAAGTATTACCGTTTAATCAAAAAGACTATGGCTATCTGGGTGGTAGAGGCCTTGTCGCAAAACTTTTAACTGAAAAGCACGTGCCAAAGTGCGATCCGTTTGGACCAGAGAATCCTTTCTATTTCGTAACTGGATACTTCTCTGGCACAACACTTACAACATGTAACAGGTTGTCACTTGGCACTAAGAGCCCACTTACAGGCACAATCAAAGAGTCCAATGTCGGCGGTACATTTGCGAAGTATATGACTGAGCAAGGTATCAAGTACATTGAACTTACCGGTGCAGTGCCGATGGGCGAATTTAAAATCCTTGTCATCGACAAGGATGGCAAAATCTTCTTTGACTCAGCCGACGAGATAGTTGGGCTCAACAACTATGACCTTGGCGATGTACTTCGAGAGAAGTACGGTGACAAAATCACTATTGCTTCAATCGGTACAGCTGGTGAACTTCGCTCACTTGCAGCGTCTGTTCAGGTGACAGAGTTCCAGACAAATTATCCATGCCGAGCAGCAGCACGTGGTGGTATCGGCGCTGTGCTCGCATCAAAGGGTATCAAGGCAGTAGTTATCGAGAGGCCTGTGAACCCATATAAAGTTGAAGTTCCAGCCGAATTTGCTGACGAGTTCAAAGAGAAGAACAAGGCTGTAACTGAAGCAATTCAGGCAAACCCACTTACAGGACTTCAGATGAACCAGTTCGGTTCTGCTGCCGGTATTGATGTAACTGGCAAGATGGGTGCACTCCCAGTCAAGAACTTTAACGGTCAGTTCTCTGACAGGTGGGAGGAACTCTCCTCACCAAAGTGGCGCGAGAGGATGCTCGCGCAAGGTGGCCGTGGCGGCATACCATGCCAGCCAGGCTGCATCGTTCGTTGCTCAAACGAATGGTGCGACAAGAATGGTAATTACCTCTCAGCAGGCATTGAGTATGAGACACTTGGCCTGTGTGGACCAAACCTCAATATCTATGACGCTGATGAAATAGTAGCTCTTGACCGCCTCTGCGACGACATGGGCTACGACACAATAGAGATAGGCAACGGCCTCGCTGTTGCCATGGAAAACGGTGTGCTCGAGTGGGGCGACGCAGAGGGCGCTAAGGCTCTCGTTAGAACGTCCCTTGATGAAGACTCCAAACTCAAGAGCCTTAGAAACGGCTGTCATGCCGTTGGTCAAGAGCTCGGTGCCAAGCGAGTACCTACTGCTAAAAAGCAGGCACTCGCAGCGTATGATCCTCGTATCATCATTGGATACGGTTACTGCTTTGAGCGCTCAACCATGGGCGGTGACCACACCTCTGGATCCGCGCTCACATTCCGCAAGGACCTCACGCCTGAACTCCAGGCGGATACAGCCCTTGCGCAGACGGCAACCTGCGACTCATTTATGTGTCTCTTCCCTTGGGCTGCTGTAAACTACGACATGGACGCCAGGGCCGCCATCTGCCGTATGGCAGGTTGCCTTGCAGGTGACGCTGAGGGACCATCAATGGCACTCATTGAGGACATGGGATTTGAAATCCTTAATATGGAGAAGAAGTTCAACGAACTCGAAGGCTTTACCGAGGCCGACAACCGCATCCCAGACTTCTATTACACTGAACCTGCTGCCGCAACAGGTGCACCGTTCAAGTCTCCATTCCATGACTAAATTAAAAGACCACCTTCGTCTAGAAGGTGGTCTTGTTTTATTTCTTTAAAAGCACAACCGTCTCAAGGGTCTTTTTTTCGTCGGGAAAATACAAATCGATTTTATCCTCATGGAAATAGAATGAAGCTATTCATAAACTCTTTTTTCTCAGCATCACTAAACTTGTCGTATACTATAGCCCACAGCCCTATTACAGAGCCGTGGGCAACTTATCGTTTAGACGAACTGTCCCGGAAGTTTCAGCTTTTCCTTATACGGGAATGTGGCTTCGTATTCTTCA
>JAUNQL010000111.1 GCA_030536195.1 Clostridia bacterium
TTAAAGTGTATGCAAACAGGAAGTCAATCTTCTCCTTAATAGCGCCAGATGCACTGCGAAGAAGATGAGTAAATGCCTCATATTCGCCGTGGATGTCAGAGAGAAAATGCTCTGTACCCTTTGGTAAATTGAGGATGGCATTTAAGTTAATAATCTCAGTAATACAGTCCTCTTTTGTTGGGAAGTCCTTGGAAAGAAGATTTAAATACTCGAGATCCTGTTCTGAAATTTGATTGAATTCGCTCATAGTTTTCTCCATGTTAAAAAGATAACAAGCCCAGCCATGAAGGCTGGGCTCTCGTTTATTCCTTGTTTGCTAAAGATACAATAGCTACTGGCAATCCGACATATAAACCGTAAAGAACAGCGCCAAAGAGCATCAAAACGGAACCAGTAAGTAAATTATAAGCAAGTGCGTTGCTGAATTTGGTTTCAGCACCAAATAACCATGCTAACATAAGAATTATCCCCTTAAGTATCTAAAATACTATAATATTTTATCTCATTTAAGACATTTTTTCAAGTACTGTCCCGTATATGATTTAGATATTTTAGCAACTTCCTCTGGAGTACCAGTTGCAACAACTGTGCCGCCCCTGTCTCCTCCATCTGGACCGAGATCAATAATGTAGTCAGCAGATTTCACGACATCCAAGTTGTGTTCAATAACAAGGACTGTATTTCCAGCGTCAACTAGGCGCTGTAATACCTCTAGGAGCTTCTCTACATCGGCCGAATGAAGACCAGTTGTCGGTTCATCAAGGATGTAGAAAGTCTTGCCTGTTGAGCGCTTGGAGAGCTCTGTTGCGAGCTTGACGCGCTGTGCCTCACCGCCTGACAAGGTCGGTGCAGGCTGACCGAGAGATACATAGCCAAGACCTACATCCTGCAATGTCTTGAGCCTGTTATAAATCCTTGGTACAGCTGAGAAAAACTCAACTGCCTCATCAACAGTCATTGCAAGGACATCAGCGATGTTTTTGCCCTTGTAACGTACCTCAAGTGTCTCACGGTTGTAGCGTGAGCCTCCGCAGACCTCACAAGGTACATAGACGTCTGCAAGGAAGTGCATCTCAATCTTAACTATACCGTCACCCTTACATGACTCACAGCGACCGCCCTTGACGTTGAATGAGAAACGACCAGGACCGTAGCCACGTATCTTGGCATCCTGTGTAGATGCAAAGAGTGTACGGATGTCGTTGAACAAATTGGTGTAGGTCGCTGGGTTTGAGGATGGCATACGACCAATTGGTGATTGGTCGATATCGATACATTTATCAAGGTACTCAAGTCCCTCAATGCTGTCGCATTTTCCTGGGAACTCACGTGCACGATTGAGATCACGTACAAGAGTTTTCTTGATAACTTCATTTACAAGTGATGATTTACCAGAGCCAGAAACGCCTGTAACACAGGTAAATGTGCCAAGTGGTACAGATACATCTACGCCCTTTAAATTGTTCTCCGCAGCGCCGTGAACGGTCAGGTAATTGCCATTACCCGCCCTCCTACTACTAGGCACAGGTATACTGCGCGCGCCGGAGAGGAATTGTCCTGTAACGGACTTCTTACACTTCATAATCTCGGCTGGTGTACCAGCGCAGACTACTTTACCGCCGTTTACACCGGCACCAGGTCCGATGTCGACAATGTAGTCCGCCGCGCGCATGGTGTCCTCATCGTGTTCAACTACGATGAGTGTGTTACCGAGGTCACGAAGGTCCTGCAATGTTTTGATAAGTCTATCATTATCCTTCTGATGAAGGCCGATAGATGGTTCATCAAGGATGTATAAAACGCCCATGAGGGACGAACCTATCTGTGTTGCGAGTCTGATACGCTGTGACTCACCGCCGGACAATGTACCCGCTTTACGAGCCAAATCAAGGTAATCAAGACCTACAGAACACAAGAACTGTAATCTTGATTTAATCTCTTTGAGAATAAGTTCAGCAATAGTTGCTTCACGCTCACTAAGTTCAAGTTCCTCAAAGAACTTTAACTCTTCCTTAATTGATAAATGAGTAAGTTCATCTATATTGAGTCCACCAACAGTTACTGCAAGCGAAATAGGATTGAGTCGCTTGCCGTGACAGTCGTCACATGGGTGAACTGTCATAAACTCCTCTATCTGTCTCCTAGACCATTCGGAGTTTGTCTCATTGTATTTGCGGAGCAGGTTTGGAATAATTCCTTCAAACCTGCCATCCCACTCGGAGTGGCTATGCTTGCCCTCGTGGGTATAGTGAATCTTCTCGCCGTTTGTACCATAGAGAATCTTGTCTAGATCCTCCTTCTTCATATCCTTAACTGGTACATCAATTGAGAAACCGTAGTGGCGTGCAATGCCGTCATAGAACATCTCGGCCATTGTGCCGCCCTCTACCTTGGTCCAACCAGGCGCTTGGATTGCGCCCTCTCTGACTGTGAGAGACTTGTCCTTGATGAGTAAGTCCTCATCAATGGCGGTGTACTCACCAAGGCCAGAACAGCGCTGACAAGCGCCGTAAGGGTTATTAAAGCTGAACATTCTTGGTTGCAACTCAGTCACGGATACACCGTGCTCTGGGCATGCGAATGTCATGGAAAACTCAAGTGGTTTTCCATCCACTACATCGACAACGAGCATGCCATCAGCAAGACCTGTTGCTGTCTCTATTGAGTCAGCAAGTCTGGTCCTGATACCATCCTTAACAACCAATCTGTCAACGATTATTCCAATGTTGTGTTTAACTGTCTTAGAAAGCTTGATATTCTCAGAAAGCTCACGTACTTCGCCATCGATAAAGGCGCGTACAAAGCCCTGTTTCTTGGCATTTTCAAGCTCGTGAACATACTCACCCTTCTTGCCGCGTGCAATTGGGGCAACTATTTGAATCTTAGTTCCCTCCTCAATTGCCAATACCTGATCAACTATCTGGTCAATTGACTGGGCCTTAATCTCCTTGCCACAAACTGGGCAATGAGGAATACCAATTCTTGCGTACAAAAGCCTGATATAGTCATATATTTCAGTTACTGTACCGACTGTAGATCTAGGGTTCTTGGAAGTTGTCTTCTGGTCGATTGAAATAGCTGGACTGAGTCCATCTATCTGATCAACTTTCGGCTTCTCCATAAGTCCTAAGAACTGACGTGCATACGATGACAGCGACTCCATATATCGTCTCTGTCCCTCAGCATAGATTGTATCAAAGGCAAGCGAGGACTTACCGGAGCCCGAAAGTCCAGTAAATACTACCATCTTATCGCGTGGAATAGTCAAATCCACATTTTGTAAGTTGTGCTCTCTTGCACCCTTGATAACTATATCTTTTTGAGCCATAACTACTCCTTTTTCCTAGACTCAAGAATTATACTACAAACATTTTTAATTGACAAACATTAATAAATAAAATAAGAGGCTGCAAATTGCAGCCTCTATTTCAGTTTGACAAAGTAAAAAATTGGTAGTAATATACTAATAACTTGTTTGAAGGATTCTCGTATCCTTTAAGTTATACCCGTTGAGTGTTGGTAGCGCTCGACGGGTATTTTTTAATCAAGCCACTCAATATCTTCTTCAACTTGCCAGAATGTCTTACCATCAAATAGTGGCTCATTCTCAAAAGCACTAACACATTCTTGCATTGAAGCGCCCTCAAACGACCAGATCAAATCTTGAGAGAAAGGAAAATGTCGTTGAATCTCAATGTGAGATTGTCCATCTACAGTAAATCCCTGAAGCATAAATTCTTCTTCTCTGAATTTATAAAAAATTTCTTGTGCACTATATGCTTTGTCTATAAAAGCATTAGGATCGCCATTGATCATTTATGTCACCCCTTTAAAGTATTTCTTATATTTGTTATACATAGATTTTGTTAATCTTTTTGCTTCAGATCTGCCACCGTCGCCAGTTTTAGTTTTGCTAAAACTCGGATTATACGTATGATAATGAAAAACTGGTTTACCGGTTTTGTCAAGTTTACGTTCCGGATGATATGCTACTTCTAGATATAAGCAATGATTTTTATCATAAAATCTAATTTCTCTAAAATTGCCATTCTTATCAAGTTTCATATACGCAGAACTACTATGCGATGATTCT
>JAUNQL010000010.1 GCA_030536195.1 Clostridia bacterium
AAAGCACTCTCTGATATGAAAGACAAAGCCAAAGTCATCGTTGATGAGGATGGAGACAAGTCATTTGACAAACTCTATGAGTGCTGCGCTGAGTCTCTTCGCGCTGACAAGCCTGACTATGCAATAGGCTATGCTTCACGCAAGATAGAAGCACGCGCACTTGCAATGCTCCTTGAAGAGGAGCTTGGCTATGCACCAACCGCAATCTATAAGCTTGGCGCTATCTCAGCTTACACTATTGGCAAGGATGCACTCACATTTTGCTTCATTGCCTAAATTTTAAACGAAGAGGATAATACGATGGTATTTAATAAGAAAACAATCGATGACATAGAAGTTAGTGGCAAGCGCGTACTCGTACGCTGCGATTTCAACGTACCACTTAAGGAAGGCAAAATCACAGACGAGAACAGACTCGTTGCTGCCCTTCCAACAATAGAGAAACTTGTTTCAAGCGGAGCAAAGGTTATCCTCTGCTCTCACCTTGGCAAGCCTAAGGGCGAGCCAAAGCCAGAGCTCTCACTCGAGCCAGTGGCTGTAAGGCTCTCAGAACTTCTCCACAAGGAAGTTAAGTTCTTAAACTGCGAGCGAGTAATCTGTGATTACGTTCGTGGTGAGATTGATAACATGCAAAACGGCGACATCGTTCTCTTGCAGAACACTCGCTATCGCGCAGAAGAGGAAAAGAATGAGCCAAACTTCTCAGAGGAACTTGGCTCACTTGCAGATATCTTCGTAAACGATGCATTTGGCACAGCACACAGAGCACACTGCTCAACAGTTGGTGTTGTTGACTATGTTGACGAAGCAGTATCTGGCTACCTCATCGAAAAGGAACTCCGCTATCTTGGCAACGCTGTAAACGAGCCAGAGCGTCCTTTCGTATGCATCCTCGGCGGTGCCAAGGTTGCTGACAAGCTCAACGTAATTGAGAACCTTTTAAATAAGGCTGATGCCCTTATCATCGGTGGCGGTATGGCATTCACATTCCTCAAGGCAAAGGGATACAATATTGGTGATTCACTCCTTGATGAGACCAAGATTGACTATTGCCGTGACATGATGAAGAAGGCTGAGGAGAAGGGCGTTAAGCTCCTCCTCCCTGTTGATACAACAATTATCAAAGCATTCCCAGACCCAATCGACGCACCAGTTGACATCGAGATAGTTGATGCCGACAAGATTCCTGATGGATACCAGGGCGCAGACATAGGCCCTATGTCTGCAATCAAGTTCATCGAGACAATCGTAAATGCCAAGACAGTTGTTTGGAATGGACCTATGGGCGTATTTGAGAACCCTACCCTTTCTAAGGGCACACTCGCTATAGCTGAAGCTATGGCAGAGTCAGGTGCAATCACCGTAATCGGTGGTGGCGACTCTGCTGCAGCTGTAAATCAGCTTGGCCTCGGCGACAAGATGACTCACATCTCAACTGGTGGCGGAGCATCTCTTGAATTCCTTGAAGGCATCGACCTTCCAGGTATCGCCGCACTTAACGATCGCTAATAATTTTAAAGAAGGTAAACATACATGAAAAAAGACGTAAGAAAAGCAGTTATCGCTGGTAACTGGAAGATGAACAAAACACCAAGTGAAGCTAAGGCTTTGATTGAAGAAATGAAGCCACTTGTTAAGGATGCAACTTGTGACGTAGTACTCTGCGTACCATTCGTTGACATCTATGCTGCAGTAGAGGCAGCAAAGGGCTCTAACATCAAAATTGGTGCAGAGAACGTTCATTTCAAAGAGAGTGGAGCATACACAGGTGAAGTATCAGCTGATATGCTCAAAGAAGCAGGCGTTGAATACGTAGTAATCGGTCACAGCGAGAGAAGAACATACTTCGCTGAGACAGATCAGACAGTTAACCTTAGAACTCTTGCAGCACTCAAGGCTGGTCTTAAACCAATCATCTGCGTTGGTGAGACACTTGAGCAGAGAGAACTCGGTTACACAGAGACACTCCTTAAGTTCCAGACTAAGATGGCTTTGACTAACGTTCCAGCAGAGGCAATGAAGGATATCATCATTGCTTACGAGCCAGTATGGGCTATCGGCACTGGCGTTACAGCAACCGATGACCAGGCTGACGAAGGCAACGGCTTTGTACGTGCAGCAATTGAAGAGAAGTACGGCAAAGATGTAGCTGAGGCTACAACAGTTCAGTACGGCGGTTCAATGAACGCAGGCAACGCAGAGGGTCTCCTCTCCAAGGTAAACGTTGATGGCGGCCTTATCGGTGGCGCATCACTCAAGGCTCCTGACTTTGCAACTATCGTTGCAGCTGCTAGTAAGTAATATGAAGCCTGTAGTTTTATGTATCATGGACGGTTTTGGCTGGGTGCCAGACGAGACCGATGGCAATGCCATCGTAGAGGCTAGCACTCCAAACCTTGACCGTATAATGAGTGAGTATCCTCACACAACCGTTGGCGCATCTGGCCTTGATGTAGGACTTCCAGATGGCCAGATGGGCAACTCAGAAGTAGGCCACACCAACATCGGTGCAGGCCGAGTTGTGTATCAGGAACTCACTCGCATATCAAAGTCAATTGATGATGGCGACTTCTTTGACAACGAGGCATTCAAAAAGGCAATTGAAAATTGCAAAAAAAATGACTCATCTCTCCACATCATTGGCCTATTATCTGATGGTGGCGTTCACAGCCACATTCAGCATCTCTTTGGTCTTTTAGACCTTGCAAAAAAGAATGACCTTCACAAAGTCTATGTTCATGCCATACTTGATGGTCGTGACGTTGCTCCGACATCAGGTGTAGACTATGTAAGACAACTTCAAGACTACATGACAAAGAACGACATAGGCTCAATTGCGACTATCACAGGTCGTTTCTATGCAATGGACCGCGACAATCGCTGGGAGCGCGTTGAGAAGGCGTATAACGCATTTGTTAAGGGTGAAGGCGTTCACATGCCTGACCCAGTCAAAGCGCTCGAGATGTCATACGACACAGTCGATGCGGACGGCAAACACCTCACTGATGAGTTTGTCCTCCCAACAATCATCGACTGCGCTACCGAGCACAGCAGCGACTGTGACGGCAAGTGTGATTGCTGCACATCCGCAACCGATGGACGCGTACACGAAAATGACAGTGTCATTTTCTTAAACTTCCGTCCTGATCGCGCACGCGAAATCACACGTGCCTTTGTTGATCCAGAGCTTGATGCTTTTGATCACAAGTATTTCCCAGTAACTTATGTTTGCATGACTCAGTATGATGCAACAATGCCAAACGTTGACGTTGCATTCAAGCCACAGTCACTTGAGGATACACTTGGCGAATACCTTGCCAAAAACAACATGACTCAACTTAGAATTGCCGAGACCGAGAAGTATGCTCATGTAACATTCTTCTTCAACGGCGGTGTTGAGACAGTCTTCCCTGGTGAGGACAGAATTCTTATCCCAAGTCCAAAAGTAACCACATACGACTTAAAGCCAGAGATGAGCGCCATTGAGGTCACCGATAAGCTCGTTGAAGCCATTTTAAGTGACAAATACGATGTTGTTATCATCAACTATGCAAACTGCGATATGGTCGGTCACACAGGCATCTTCGATGCTGCTAAGAAAGCCGTCGAGACAGTCGATACTTGTCTCGGTCGCCTTTTAGACGCAGTGAACCAGATGGGTGGAGCCATCCTCCTCACTGCTGACCACGGCAACGCTGACAAGATGATTGAGTCTGACGGCTCACCTTTCACAGCTCACACAACGAACCCTGTTCCGTTCGCTGTTATCGGCTGTGGCGACGTTAAACTTCGTGACGATGGTCGCCTCTGCGACCTCTCCCCAACCATCCTCAAAGTTCTTGGCCTTCCACAGCCTCCTTTGATGACTGGCCAGTCACTCATACTTGACTAAAACAAAACACCAGAGCAACAATTGCTCTGGTGTTATTCTTTATAGCAACGTAGCACCTGCACGCTCAATTAGCCAGATGACAGCAACAACCTCTGCTACATTGGCCACTATACAGAGCGGCACGCCTATCTTAAATAAGTTTTTCTTAGTCTTATGGTGAAAGATGTGCATTCCACAAAAAGCGCCTATTCCGCCTCCTAGAAAGGCCAATAGCAACAATGTCTTTTCTGGTATACGCCAAGCACCTCGCTGTGCCTTGTTCTTATCAATTCCATAAATAAGAGCGACTAAGACATTCCAAACAACGAAATAAATAATATATTTAGTCATATCAAGCTCCTTGCTGGTACATAGATGTCAGAGCATCCTGTAGTACCTGTGAGAAGTTTATATTATTTGTTTCAGCAAATGTGTTTAGCCACGCTGGAATTGTAAGATTCTTTCTAACGGACTTGCTACCATACTTTTCTGCGTATGAATCCATATCCAAGACTAGGATACTAACAAAACCACCTTTATCTGGTTTGACTAATTCTGGTCTTGTTGATTTTGGAATAGCGTTACCACTTTCAAGTTCATCAAGGACCCAACCTGACGCAGCGTCAGTTGCCATAAGCAAGGCGTCAGCAAGGTTGTCGCCTTGTGTTACACAGCCAAGTAAATCAGGTACTTCTACAGTAAAGGCTCCTTCTTTCTCCTCACAGGGATAAAGACAAGCTGGATAGATAAGTTTCATTACTTATTCCTCCTCTTCTCAAAAACTGAGTAATCAATACCACTTTGCTTTGCAATGGACTTGACCGTTCTGGGATCAATATCTCCTGAATGATTTGGAATAGTTACTTTACCAGGCTTGTAAGGGTGAGTATAATGATTGTGTGACCCTTTACTTGCTTTTAGGGACCATCCATCACTGAGTAGTATTCTTTCAATTTCTCTGAATCTCATTGTTGCACTCCTATTATACGCATAATGCGCATTAATTTCAATAAGATTCCTGCTCTTTCCCTTTACAAATTTATTATACTAATTTTTATGTACCAAATAAAGGACATTGGAGGTGATAGATTGCTATTTTATTTAGAAGACATTCCTATTGAAGTTGAGAAAAAGAAAATAAAGAATATGCATATCTATGTTAAGCCTCCACATGGCGATGTGTTGATA
Organism: Clostridia bacterium; assembly: GCA_030536195.1. Classification (GTDB taxonomy): domain Bacteria; phylum Bacillota; class Clostridia; order Oscillospirales; family Acutalibacteraceae; genus UBA1227. The sequence goes on from JAUNQL010000010.1 coordinate 5,060, forward strand.
ACAGCGCCTAAATATATCACTGATAAGCAAATAAAAGAGTTCATACGTGAGAGAGCTGATTGGATTATTGAGAATGTTGAACGTATACAGAACTCTCCAGTCACACCTGAGCCAACCTATGATACTGGAGATACCATTTCTGTCTGGGGTGAAATGTACACTCTAGAGGTGTTTGAAGATACTAGGTACTCAATGACATTGAATGATGATGGCACTGCGACGTTAGTGGTTCGTGAGGGATGCACACAGGAGCAGAAAGAAGCCTTTATTCTTGAGTGGTACAGGGATGAACTCAAGGAGAGAGTTGAGATACTCTTGCCACAGTGGGAGGAATATACAGGACTTCACTGCTCATCATGGCAGAGTAAAAATATGAAGTCACGTTGGGGCACTTGTAACACCAAGACAAACAAGATTTGGCTCAACGTTAAACTTGCTGAGCATCCAGTTGAATGCCTTGAGTATGTAATACTCCATGAGCTTGCGCACACGGTTGTGCCAAACCATAGCGCAGATTTTAAAGCAATACTGAGTCGATATATGCCGGAGTGGAAACAGGTTAAGAAGCGACTCAATGGAAAAGAATAACACCAGAGCAGTTGTTGCTCTGGTGTTTTGTTTAACTCTCAAACCATTTGTATAGCGCTTTTGAAATAACTGTTGCGAGGATGGTGCAGCAAACTGCTTCAACTACCCCGTTGATGCCAACGAAGGCTGCAACAAAGGCAAAGACATTTGTTGTGCCAAAAGTCGCTGCAAAATTTTGGATATAATCAGTTTGCCAGAAGCAAGCAAGCAACGCAGTCATGAAGAAGACTGTGTTAAGGAGTGAACCGACAAGTCCGGTTGCTGCAAAGCCTACTGCATCGTGTCGGTTGATGGCCTTGTAGAAGAGGCCTGTAAGCCAACCCATGAGCGTTCTTGTTGGTACTGTTACCAAGAAGGCATAAAATGCATTGATTTCTAACATAGCAGATCCAAAGGCGGACATTCCAAAACATTGCACAAAACTTGTCATACCAAAGGCAAAGCCTAGTAGTGCTCCCGCTGCTGGTTCAACTACCATCGCACCAATGATTACTGGTACAGTGATAATGGTAATTTCAACAACACCCGCTTTTATGTATCCAACTGGCGTAAATGCCATTATGATTATGATTGCGAGCAAGACACCAAGTTCGGTTAGACGAAGGATTTTTCTGTCTATCTTTTCTTTTCTCATAATATCGCTCCTTTGCTGCTGCTCCAAAAGGATGCAACGCAAAATTTCGCAGACATTATACCAAAATTTGAGATAAAAATAAAGGGTGAGCAGTGCTCACCCTTAAATTTTTACGTATTGAATTACTTCTGTACGTATGGCTCTGGATGGTCATATTCACCATATTCGCATCCAATATGCTCAGCGTGCATATCATCGATAAGCTTGTAACCGAAGAGAGTCTTCTTGTAGAGCTTGAGATCGCCATAACCCATACCGCAGTTCCAAAGTCTCTGATGACGAGCCTTACCGTTAGGAGCTTCGTAATGGATGTTAAGCATATCGTCCTTCTTACAACGGATGTCTGTGATGAGACGACCCTTGATTGTCTTCTGGTCAACGTGCCATACGATTTCATCGTCTGTCTCGTAGCCTTCGAATGCTGTTCTTGAGAATGTCCAAAGCTTAGAGAAGTTGAACTCATAGCAGTCACCCTCATAGCAGAAACCACCGAGGAGCTTACGTGGGAAGCGGATACCAAATGCCTTTGGAGCGCCACCACCGATATCAAATACAGACTTAGTAAGCTTCTTGCCTGTGATGTTAGATGTAAGGTCACAAGATGAAAGCCATACCCATGGAGTTGTGAAGTCAGAACCCCAGTTCTTATCTGCATAACCATATGACTTCTCTGGGATTACGTCATAGATGTCGCCATCGATAACGATAGTACCAGAATAGAGAGACTTCATACCCTCTGCATGCCAGTACATCTCGAATGCATTAAGTCTTCTCATGAGCCAGCTTGTGCCGTAACCTACGTTCCAAGCGATCTGCTTGTCGATCTTAATGTCGAATGTCATTGTACCAGCGTCGCACATGTACTCTGGATGAGCAGCTACTTCTTCCTCAGTAAGAGCTACTGTACCACGGAGTGTGTACTCGTCAGCATAGCAGTCAGCTGCAGAAACGCTGTAAGGAGCGTTGTAATGAACCTTAACGTCCTTCCAAGCGAAGAATCTGTGGAGCTGCTTTTTCTTGTCAGCACCCCAACAACCACAGTTTACCATGAGGTAAGATGGCTTCTTGTTGAGTGTCTGGTTTGCTGGAAGCTGGCCAAGTACTGGCTCGTCCTCAGCAAGTGCTGGGTTGCAAAGGAAGAACTCAATGAAGAATGGCTTCTCAGCGCCAGTCTTTCTATTGATAGCTGTGAATGAATGCCACCACCAGTCGTAGCCCTGTGTCTTGAAGCTACCACGGAGCATGCACTCGTTACAGTTCTGATCCTTTGTAGTAAACTTACGTTTAATACTCATTTTAATATCCTCCTAATAAAGATTTACTTATATATTATATATTATCGGACATCTGTTTTCTATTGTATGAAAAAACAATACTTAAATTCAATTTTAGTGCTATTGCACAAAAAAATAAGACATCTCAAATTTTGAGATGCCTTAGTTTTTAAATTATTCTAAATTTTCAAGAATGTCGATGAAATTCTTGTAGTAGTTCATTACGTAGTAAGGTGTCAAAACTGCACGAAGTGAACCACCAACAACATCCATGTGGTCGCCCTGGTAAACAGGCATTACATTCCAAATTCCACGCTTTGCAACGCAGTCATTGTCATAGAAATACTCGAAAGGCTCATCGCTTGGATGAAGTGCTGATACTGTGTTAGAACAGCCATCTGACTCGAGCCATGATGGATCGAGGTCCTCATCAATTGACTTGTCGTGACGGCAAGAACCAACAAGGTTACCTGTAAGCCAGAATGGAACAAAGCTTGATGCCTTCATTCTGTGGTTGCCACGAGGAGTAACCATTGAGTTGCTTGTTGAGATTGAGAAGTTGTATGCCTTGTCATTAATCTCAAATCTCTCGTTGAGTTCACGAGCACCTGCAAGACAGAGATCCCAATAGAGGTTGTCCTTGGTGTTCATTGCCTTAATCATATTAGGAACCTTGAGCATGTTTGCAGGATTGTAGCCCTTTCGTGGGTCAGATGTGATGCCCCACTGGTCAAGTGACATGTCGTAGAACTTGCCAAGTGGTGTGTTGTCCATGATTCCTGCAAAGCCAAAGAATGTGATGCACTTGAGTATTGGAAGAAGTGGTCCAATCGCATAGATAACTGTTGTACCATCATGTGGGCCAGCAACAGTTGTTACTGACTGGAGCCAGTCACCCTTGCCACCTGTGAAGAGTGGAGATGTGTCCGCACCTGTTGCGGCAACCTCCTCTGGTGCACCGTGTGCAAGAAGGTGGGATACCATACGAACTGTTGCGCCGCCAAAGCTGTGGCCCAAGATGTGAATCTTGTTTTCAGCACTCCAGTTTGGAACAAGTGGCTTGTCGTATGTACGACCATATCTCTCGTGGCCATACTTCTTTGAATGTGCCTCACCATAGTCTACTGTGCCACCAACAAGCTGTGCGTAAATTTCGCAAGCGCGGTCCCAAGCAGAACCAAGTGAACTGATTGTTGGTGCGTATGCCTCACCGCCGTTGTCACGGATCATCTTACATACATCACCAGCGAGCATGCCCCAGTAAGGCATAAAATCATTTACTTTTTCATCCTGTCCAAAACCAAGCATGCCGTGGATGAAAATATAAGGATAACTTTTATTTGCCATAATATCTCCTCAAATTATCTTAGCTTAAGAACTGCTTTGGAAGTGTGAAAAGTGCGTTTACGCCCTTCTTAACTGGTGCCTTAACGTTTTCCTTAACTCCCTCTTTGATGCCCTCTGTTACGCCCTGGATAAGGCCGTCCTTAGCAGATGTCAAAGCCTTTGTTACGAACTCTTTAATAAACTTTTTCATTTCTTTCACCTCGTGATTAAAAAGTGTCTATATTCTATCACTAAGAGCGCTTAATTGGAAGAGCAAAAGCAAAACAAGTGCCTTTCTCGTTAGAGTACTCAAGACCAATCTTGCCACCGTGTGCAGCGATGATGTTCTGAGCAATGGAAAGGCCTAGGCCATAGCCGCCCTTTTCACGCGCTCTTGAGTCATCTGCACGATAGAAGCGCTCAAAGAGATGTGCTTGCTTATGTGCCTCAATTGCAGGACCCGTGTTGGCAACAGAAAACTTAACCTGCTTGCCAAGATTCTCCGCTGTGACAAAGATACTTCCCTTATCATCAACATACTTCAAAGCGTTATCGATGAGTATCATGATAACCTGCTTGATGCGAGTCTCATCCGCATTGAGGAAAATATCCATAGGGATATTTGATGTGAAATTTATGCCTTTCTCAAACGCAACTGATTCGAATGTCAAAACACATTCCTCAGAGAGCTTTGAGAAGTTGATATTTTGGAAATTGTAGGACTGATCAATATTGGCATCCGAGCGCGCGAGGAAGAGCATATCGTTGACAAGCTCAGTCATACGAGTTGCTTCGGACTTGGTGTTTTCAATCCACTTGTTTTCCTCCCAAATTGTCGCGTCCTTATTGGCCTGCATTATATCCATATTGGCAAGGATAACAGTGAGCGGTGTCTTGAGTTCGTGGGAAGCATCAGCAACGAAACGTTGCTGGTCATTCCAGGACTTCTCAACCGGCTCAATGGCCTTCCTTGCCATGTAGTCCGAGATAAGGAACATGACAGCGAGGATGCAGAAAATAGCGATAAAATCGAGCCTTAATGTAAAGAACAATGTACTGTGCTCAGAACTTAGATCAGCAAAAGCAACTTTGTAACCCGAATCCATAGTCTGACGTAGGAACCTTACATTGTACTGTGATAATACGCCCGTCTCATTCTCGCTCTCCATAGCAGCACTGAGCATATTTCGTATATCTTTTGTACTGTATTTATAGTTAACTGATGTCTCGTATACAGCTGTTGAGCCATTCTTGTCAAGTACTGCAACCAAGGAGACCGATGAAAGTCGTTCCTGAGAAACTTCCTCATCATTATTTTTAGGAACTGGCAAAAGCGATGCAACCCTTCCATCAGGGAAGAATGCGACACTCATGTTACCAGCAAGAGATGTCTCCATAGCGCTAATAGTTTGCTTGCGCTCATACCCGTAGACAACTACAGTCAAAATACAGAACACCAACACAATAACTATTCCAACAAGAAGCATATTTGAAAGGATAAATTGGCGTCTTAATTTCTTTAGCAATTTGGCACCTCCAAACGATATCCAATCTTGCGAACTGTAGATATAGCAACTTTAGAATTGATGTGCGACAATTTCTTTCTAAGGAATGAGATATAAACCTCAACATTGTTGTCCTCAGCATCTGATTCAATACCCCAAACTTTGATAAGTAAATCCTCTTTTGGAACTATGATATTTGGGTTGGACATGAGGAGCTTTAAGATATCAAACTCCTTAGGGCCTAAATTGATTGAATTATCACCACAGGATACTGCATAGTTAGAGAGGCTGAGAGTTAAATCCTCAAACTTAAGTTCATCGAGTACTACTTCGCCTTGGCGACGTGAGATAGCGCGGATACGCGCAAGCAACTCGCCAGGTACGAACGGCTTTGTTAGATAGTCGTCCGCACCGCAGTCGAGGCCTTTGATTTTGTCAGCTGTATCATCCTTTGCTGTGAGCATGATGACAGGAGTCTGATTCTTCTCTTCTCTCATCTTGCGGACGATGTCAAAGCCGTTCATCCGAGGTAACATTACATCCATGACTATAACGTCATAGATGTCGCTCATGGCGTAATCAAGGCCATCCTCACCATCGTTGACAATGTCAACACTGTAGCGCTGGCCTTTCATAATCTCGCCAAGTGCCTCTGCAAGACGAACTTCATCCTCAACTATTAGTACTCTCATAAATGCACCTTCTAACCATATGATAATTACATTATCAATATGTTACTTAAAAAACACTTAAATCTATTATACAGACAGATGTCCTTGCAAACAATAATCAAATGGGATATAGTTTCATTTGGAGGGATTATAATGAAAAAATCTGTTTATCTTCGCGGAGTACTCGGCACAATGTGGTACAACTTTACCGAATGCTTTGCATATGTCGCACTTCATCGCAAGACTCCAGATACACTTAAATATACACCACACGTAAAATATGGCGAGGGCAAGCAGCAGTTCTTGAACCTCTGCACACGCCGTGATACCGAAAACGAAAAGAAGCCTCTTTTCGTATACATCCACGGTGGTGGATGGGTATCAGGCATCACAGACATGCGTGATACATACATTGCAAACTGGGCAGAAAAAGGCTTCTTTACAGCCTCCATCGCCTACACATACGCACCATACAAGGTGTTCCCATCCCAGCTCCACGAGATCTTCAGCGCGCTCGATTTCATCTATGACCACGCTGATGAGTGGAACATTGACACCAGCAAGGTTGTCTTTGCCGGCGAGTCAGCTGGCGGCTACTACATCATGTACGCCGCACTCATCGCGACTGACAAGTCATACCTCGACAAGCTCGGCATAGAGTTTAGGCATCGCGACGAGTTCCACATCGATGCGCTCGTTTCACACTGTGGATGCTTTAACCTCTCTTCTCTCATTGACGAAGACAAGCAGCAGTCCAACTTCCCAGATATGAAGATGTTTATCACATCTTTCCTTGGCAAGGACTTTGATGAAGTTAAAGCATTTCTTAAAACTCCAGAGGGTGAACTTGCAAGTCCAAAGGTAATTGATGGCTTCCCACCTGTATTTGTGGTACGTTGCTGTCGTGACTGGTTACGATATGAGGCGTTTGACCTCATGGAGGACCTCAAAGCTCACAACATACCATACGGTGAGTTTGAGGGCACAGGCATCATCGGCAACCACGCATGGTCAATCGCAACCATCGTAAAGAAGGGCCGTGACTGCTTCGACAAGTCATATGAGTTTGTAATGAAATACATCTAAACATAAAACAAGGGGCAGCAACCGCTGCCCCTTATATTTTACTGTTTATGCAATTCTGTATGTCTCAACAATGCCACCAACGGCCTCTGTTGCATCAACGTCAAGTACGCCACCCACATTGATTGCAAGATTTGTTGATGCCTTATTGTTAGCATTTGCATGCCAAATGAAATAATCTGGATGATACTCCTCACGGAAAATAGGCAAAGCGTATTCCATGACGTCAAGCGCAATGCCACGGCCCCAGAAATCAGGGAGCAAAGCTATCTGAATTTCAGGAGTTTTTGTGCTAATACCTACAAGGCGTACATAACCTATATCAAGGCCGCTGAAGCATATAGAATAAAGTTGATCGTCAGTTGACTCCTCTGCCTCCATAAGGCTTGCAAAGAGCGCCTTAATTGCAGGCATGTAGTCCTCTGCCTTCTTGCCATCTGAAAGCTTTACAGCTGGCAACTGGAAAGGCTTATCAGCCTCTGTATCAACACGTTTTTTAAATGTTCTGTCAGCACACTTTTTAAGTTCCATTATTTGCCCTCCTTCTCCTTGAGCATCTTAAATGATACGTCAATGGCGTCTCCGCCAATCATTGATGTAGCGGAGTACATTTCAAGTGCATAGAGCACCTTGAAATGTTTTGTAAGCTTGATGAGGAACTCCTCGCCTTTGCGTGTTGCCGTTACCTTTTCACGCATCAATGCTTCCTCAGTCTCATCAAGCAGGTATGCTGCTGCAATCTTTTTTAGCATTGTATCCCAAATTGGCTCAACAAGGTTTTTGTCCTCATCCTTTGTTGGCATAACAGTTGAAACGAATGTGTTACGCTTTGCAGCCTTAACATACTTTTTAGCAGCATTTTTTCTCATCTTGTATGACCAGTTGGTCATTACTTCCTCATTGATTTCCTTTGCCTTTGGAATGAGTTCTGTTGTGGCCTCAATAAGTCTGTCGATACCATAGTCATGAACAATATTTGTATCATCAATTACAAGTTCACGGGCAAGTACTGATACTACGTTGCAAACGTTAAACTCTTTCTTCTTCTGATACTTTTTGAGTACATTCCAAAACATCTCTTCGTTGTCTTTGACAGCAACCGATGAGTATGACTTAGTAAATACAACAATAATAGGGATTCCCTTCCACATCTTGGAAACCTTGTAGAGATAGTTGAGTGACTCATCAGAGACACGCTTTGCCTGTGCATCTATGCAGAACCAGATGCAGTGAACAAGCTTGTTCATATTCTTTCTGCTAAGGCCTGCCTCAGACCACTTTGAAAGTTCATTGAGAATTTTCTGCTGACGATTATAGTTGAACTCAAGTCCCACCGTATCAACCATACGGAACATGACGTCATCTTTCTCGTACACTTTCATCTTTCTGGTGACAGCAGCACCGTCACCTACCTTGGCCTTCTCCTCGCCAAGCACGGCATTGATTAGCGTGCTCTTGCCCGCTCCAGAAATTCCCATAACGAGGACGTTAATCTTGTTATCGTCCTCTATCTCCTTGCTTGCGAGTTTTAAGTCCCTACCCGTCTGTTTGTCGGCAACGAAGTCATTTACCTTACTAAATCTCTCCGCTGTTTTATCATAATATTTACCAGCCATACTTTTACCTCAAAAATAATATGTAAATATTATACAATAAAACAAGGCCCGTAGCAACTTGCTACGGGCCTAAAGTTTTATCTCATCAAAAGCTGAATGTATACCAAGAACTTGAGCATATCCTTGCCCTTCTTAGGTATAAAGAACAATATCTTATCAAGCTTATCAAGAGCACCTTTTACATCGTATTCCATGATATACCTCCTTAATAGACACCGTTCTCGTGAATGTACTTCGTAACTGCTGCGAAATTCTCTGGATTTACATCGTTCTTTGAAAGAAGAACCATGTCAGGAGAGAACATGTAACCGCCGCCTGGAGCCAAGTTATCAAGGCACCACTTAGCCTGGTCGATGCACTCCTCTTTTGTACCAGTCTTGAGAAGTTCTGTTGACATACCGCCGCCCATACAGATCTTAGCCTTGCGAAGGATGTCATGATTCTTCTTAAGGTCGCCGTGCTCGAAGTAACAATATGTACCGTTACCTGGGAGATCCTCAAGCATTTCGATATATGGATCCCAGTTGTTCTCGCAGAAGAACATAGCTCTCTTGCCCTTGCTGTGAATGTACTCAGCTTCTCTCTTCATGAATGGGAAGTAGAGTTTTTCAAAGTCTGCTGGACGAAGATATGTTGGAAGATGAAGTGGCATAAATACGATACCACCATCTCTTGGACCAAAGAAAGACATCTCGCCGAGTTGCTTTGTGAATGGGAAGATAGCTTCGCATGCATCATAGAACTGCTCTGGACGTCTTCTAATATCCTGTGATACACCAACGAAATCACGGAAGAAGTCAAGCATCAAGTCGCCTGGAAGGAATGTAGCACCCTTCTGAACTACAGGAGTATCGAGCTGTCTCTCGATGAGTTCCTTAGTTGCCTGGTCATAGAGGAACCAGTCAACCATGCCAGCTGTACCCTTAATCCATGTCTTGATTGTCTGTGCATCATTCTGAGCAAGTGAAGGGTACTTTCTTGGAATAACCTTGTTAAGTACGAACTTCTCTGCATCAGCGATGAGTTCTGGATATTCCTCTGCCTCCATTGTGCAACCGTGGCTACCCTTAATCTGTACTGTTGTGTCGTTAACAGTATAGATACCCTCACCAAATGTGTTCATCATTCTAAGAGGGATCAAGTTACCAGTACCATAACAAGCATCAATTGTGATGTCGTTATAAGTCTTGCGGAAAGCCTCAACTAAGAGTCTTGGGTCCTTCTGATACGCATCAATAATGCTGATACCAGCATAAACTGGTGCCCACTGCTCAATAGCAGGGAAAATTGGAACGCGGTCAGGAGTACCGAAGCAGCAGAGCGCATTGTTGAATCGGTCAAGACGCTCTTGGAATAAATCCGATTTCTTTAATAAGCTCATAAAATCTCCTCCTTATTTTAATATAACCACTTTTCATTCTATCTTACTTTTTGACACCTGTCAAACGTTATTTTGACACATGTCAAACATTGAATTTACAAACTTTTTATGCTAGACTACTCTTTGGTGATAATATGTCAGATAACAAAGCAGGAGCTAAAACAAAATCCGATATAGTCAAGGTAGCAACTAAGCTTTTCTATGAGAGAGGATACGAGGATCTCTCCCTCTCTGAAATATGCAAGGAGGCAGGTATTACTCGTACATCCTTCTTCTACTATTTCAAGGACAAAGCTGACCTTGCTGACTACGTCTGTAACCAAATTCAGTCTAAGTATCTTGGCAAGCTCAAACTACCTCTTAAGGGCTCAAATGCCCTCCTCACAATGGGAATCGGAATCGCATATTTCTTCCGCCTACTCCTTAGCGACGACATCCTCCTTCGTTTCTACTCAGAGGTACTTCGTGCGAACAGTGACTTCCTTATAGGCAACGACTTTTATTACAACTTTTTCAAAGGTCTTGCCGCTTATGCAACTACAATTAAATCAGAGGAAGATTTCAACATCTACTACATCTCCTGTACGTCTATTCCAGGCAACCTCCTCTTTTCATATCGTAACAAGACGTTAGATGTGCCATCAGAGAAAATTGTAGAAGCAATCCTTAAAACGGCAATCCTACCACTCGGCAATGAGGAGGCAGCTGAACTCATTCCTAAGATGCTCAATTTTTCAAAGAAACTTCCAATTATTCCAATCAAAGATCTTCTAGGATAAAACAAAGGACTCCAGCAAACTGCTGAAGGTGTAAGATGAAAGTAGACACTTAAAAAAGTGTCTACTTTCTTTTTTTG
>JAUNQL010000112.1 GCA_030536195.1 Clostridia bacterium
GCAGAGAGGAACACACATCCACCCAGGCAACAACGTTGGTAGGGGTTCAGATGACACACTCTTCGCAAAGATCGACGGACGCGTTAAGTTTGAGCGTCTCGGCAAGGATCGTAAAAAAGTTTCTGTTTACGCAGTAGACGAACAATAATTGATAAAAGGGCGGGCTCAACAGAGCTCGCTTTTTTTATGCCTTTCATTTACATTTTATCGGTATTATATTATAATATTTAGGTTAATTTGTTATTTGAGGAGGGTATATATGAATCCTTCAAGAGTATATGTCGGCGTTGACCTTGCTGCCATCTCTGACAACATCCAAAAGATCAAGGACAAGGTAGGCCCAGACGTCAAGGTTTTGGCTGTTGTCAAAACGGACGGCTATGGCCACGGCGCTGTTGCCATGGCGCACGTCCTAAACGAGATAGGCGTCTACGCCTTTGCGGTTGCAACAATTGATGAGGCACGTGAACTTCGCGCCTCTGGTATTCGCAACCCAATTTTGATCTTGGGCTATGTATTCCCAAATGATTTGCAGGACGTTATTGACTACAACGTCACATCAACTGTATTTTCACTTGAGAGTGCACGCATGATTGCGGACTACGCAATGAAGCGTGGCAAGCCAGCTAAAATTCATATCAAGCTCGACACAGGTATGGGCCGTATCGGCTTTATCCCATCCGAGTCTGCCAAGGCTGAGATTAAGGAGATCTTCTCACTTCCATATATCGAAGTAGAGGGTGTTTTCTCACACCTTGCAACAGCTGACGAGGCTGACAAGAGCGGAGCCGAGGCTCAGACAGAACTCTTTGAAAAGTTCGTTGATGAGCTTGAGGCAGAGGGATATCACTTCCCAATTCGCCACATCTGCAACTCTGCTGGTGTGCTTGAATTTAACAAAAACTATGACAACATGGTTCGTGCAGGTATCATAATTTACGGCCTCTATCCAAGCAACTTCGTTGATAAGTCAATAGGCCTGACTCCTGCACTTGAGCTTGTATCACACGTGGCTTATGTCAAGAGTGTTGATGCGGGCTTTAAGGTAAGCTATGGCTCAACTTATGTTACGGACGGACCAACAAAAATCGCCACAATCCCAGTGGGATATGGCGACGGCTACCCAAGAGCACTTTCAAATAACGGCCGTGTACTCATAAACGGTCACTTCGCTCCAATCATCGGTCGCGTTTGCATGGACCAGTTCATGGTTGATGTAACTGACGTGCCAGATGCCAAGCAGGGCGATGAGGTAGTTTTAATTGGTAAACAGGGAGATAATGAAATTACCGTTGATGATGTAGCAAAACTTGCTGGCACCATCAATTACGAAATTATCTGTGGAATCAACAAACGTGTTCCACGCATTTACAAGTATTAGAGGTAAGGTAGATTGAAGAAAGTTTTAAGTTATTTAAAGCCGTATGTGCCGATAATTATCCTTTCAATCGCTTTTCTCGTAGGTCAGGTTTATACGGAGCTTAGCCTCCCAAACCTCATGAGCGAGATTGTTGACCAGGGTATATTGTCAGACCTCTCGGCTGACGAGAAGTATGCCTGCATCAAGGATATAGGCATCGACATGCTCCTGCTTTCACTGCTCTCAGTTATCTGTAGCATAGGCTCGAGCTTTTTCGCAATCAGAGTTGCGACTGGTGCATCTAAAACCATTCGTCGCGACCTCTTTGCAAGAGTAAATGAGTTTTCAAATGCCGAGATAGACAAGTTCTCAACGGCATCCCTCATCACACGTACAACTAACGACGTAACTCAGATTCAGAACTTTATCACAATGGGCCTTAAAATGATGCTCTTCGCACCATTTATGGCCATCGGTTCTGTATTTATGGCAATCAATCTCTGTAAGTCACTTGCATGGATTGCCGCCCTTGCAGTTGTTATCGTACTTGCAATACTTGGAGGACTTCTCCTTATCGTCCTTCCAAAGTTTAAGTCACTCCAGACACTCGTTGATAAGCTCAACTTGGTTTCTCGTGAGGAGCTCTCTGGTATGCTCGTTATCCGTGCATTTGCCAATGAGCAGCACGAGGAGGAGCGCTTTGATGAGGCAAATGCACATCTCACATTTACAATGCGATTCGTACAGCGTGTCCTTGTTTTGATGGCACCTGTTATGCAGATTGCAATGGTTGGACTCCAGCTTGCAATCGTTTGGATTGGTGGTCACTACATCGATGCTGGCACACTCCAGATAGGCGATATGATGGCCTTCCTTCAGTATGCACAGCACATCCTCATCTCATTCCTTTTTGTATCAGCAATCTTCGTATTGCTTCCTCGTGCTCAGGTTTCTGCTAACCGTATCGCCGAGGTTTTGAATACCGAGATTTCTATCAAGGACAAAGATGGCGCTTGTGAACTCAAGGATGTCAAAGGCGAGATCGTCTTTGACCACGTTGACTTCCACTACGGCGACGCAACCGAGGCGGCACTTCGTGACATCTCGTTCGTTGCCCGCCCAGGTGAGACAACTGCCTTTATCGGCGCCACCGGTTCTGGTAAGTCTACCCTCATCAATCTCATCCCACGCTTTTACGATGTAACAAGCGGATCGATTACGATTGATGGCAAGGACATCCGCGACGTCAAGCTTTACGACCTTCGTGAAGCTATCGGTTATGTCCCACAAAAGGCAGTGCTTTTCTCGGGCACAGTTGACTCGAACGTCAAGTACGGCAACGAGACAGAGGACATCCGTGAGGTACTTGAGGTTGCACAGGCAACCTATGTCTATGACAAGCCTGAGGGCATCGAGTCACCTGTATCTCAGGGCGCGGCTAACGTCTCTGGTGGTCAAAAGCAGAGACTTTCAATCGCACGCGCACTTGCCAAGAAGCCTCCAATTTACATCTTTGATGACAGCTTCTCGGCACTTGACTTTAAGACAGATTCAGCGCTTCGAAAAGCACTGAAAGAATACACAGACGCTGACAACGCAACAATCCTTATTGTTGCACAGCGTGTATCAACTATCATGAACGCTGAGCAGATTATCGTTCTTGATGAAGGAAAAATAGTAGGAAAGGGCACTCATGAAGAGCTCTATGCTTCCTGCTCATATTACAAAGCAATCTGCGAATCCCAGTTATCAAAGGAGGAGCTTGCGTAATGGCTAGTGCATCAGATATTAAAGCCAATGCGAGACCTCCAAAAATGGGAGGCCGTAAAGGCATAGTAATGGGCGAGAAGCCTAAGGATTTTAAGGGCTCAATGAAGAGACTCCTTAAATTCATTTCTCCATTTAAATGGAAAATTATTGTTGTAATCATACTTATCATTGCTGCAACTGTACTCTCTGTCATCAACCCTAAGGTTCTTGCAATGGCAACAGATACACTTGCGGATGGCGTCAAAGCAATGGCAGCCGGCACGGGCGGAATTGACTTTGACCGCATTTTACAGATTATCGTCTACTGCGTATTGCTCTATGGCGCATCTTCACTTTTCAACTACGCACAGGGCTTTATCATCGCAGGCGTGTCAACCAAGATTGCGTACAATTTAAGGAAGAGCATCATGGAGAAGATCAACCGTCTTCCAGTTGCTTACTTCAACCGTGTAAGCTACGGTGATGTACTCTCTCGTATTACAAACGATGTCGACACAATCAACCAGAACTTAAACCAGGCGCTGTCACAGGCAATCAGTGCCATCATTACACTTATTGGCGTACTCATCATGATGTTTACAATAAGCTGGCGTTTGACACTTGTTGTACTCATCACACTTCCACTCTCAGGTGGAGTTATGGCCTTTGTAATGAAGAAGTCTCAGAAGCACTTCTTCCGCCATCAGAACGTACTTGGTGCCGTTAACGGCCAAGTAGAGGAGATGTATGGCGGACACGTTGCAGTTAAGGCTTTCAATGGCGAAGAGGATGCCATTGAGGCATTTAACGTTGACAATGAGAAGCTTTACGAGGCAGCTTGGAAGTCTAACTTCATCTCGGGTCTTGTACATCCATTTATGACCTTCATCGGTAACCTCGGTTACGTTGCAGTTGTTGTATTTGGTGCAGGCCTTACAATGAGTGGCAAGATGACAATCGGTG
>JAUNQL010000011.1 GCA_030536195.1 Clostridia bacterium
TTTATTTTGTTGGAACGAGTTTTTCTTTGCCGCCCATGTATGGACGAAGAACTTCTGGAATGTTTACTGTTCCATCAGCCTGGAGGTTGTTCTCAAGGAATGCGATGAGCATTCTTGGAGGAGCAACAACTGTGTTGTTCAGTGTGTGAGGAAGATATGTGTTGCCGTCCTCGCCCTTTACTCTCATCTTGAGTCTGCGAGCCTGAGCATCGCCAAGGTTGGAGCATGAGCATACTTCGAAATACTTCTGCTGTCTTGGAGACCAAGCTTCGATATCGCATGACTTAACCTTTAAATCAGCGAGGTCGCCTGAGCAGCATTCAAGCTGGCGAACTGGGATGTCCATACTTCTGAAGAGTTCTACTGAGTAACGCCACATCTTCTCATACCAGTCCATTGATTCCTCTGGCTTACAGATAACAATCATTTCCTGCTTTTCGAACTGGTGAATTCTGTATACACCACGCTCCTCAATACCGTGAGCGCCTTTTTCTTTTCTAAAGCAAGGAGAATAAGAAGTGAGTGTCTGTGGAAGTTCATCCTCTGTAAAGCGGTGGTCAATGTAGCGGCCAATCATAGAGTGCTCTGATGTACCGATGAGATAGAGGTCCTCCCCTTCTATTTTGTACATCATACCTTCCATGTCGTTTTGGCTCATAACGCCTTCTACTACGTTGCCATGAATCATAAATGGAGGGATGCAGTAAGTGAATCCCTTATCAATCATAAAGTCACGTGCATAGCTGAGGATTGAGCTGTGGAGTCTTGCGATATCGCCAAGGAGATAGTAAAAACCATTACCAGATGTCTTGCCAGCAGAATCGATATCGATACCGCTGAAACTTTCCATAATATCTGTGTGATATGGTACTTCGTACTCTGGAACTACAGCCTCGCCAAAGCGCTCAACTTCTACGTTGAATGTGTCGTCCTTACCAATTGGAACTGAAGGATCGATAATATTTGGGATGAGCATCATTATCTTTGTTACTTTCTCAGTAAGCTCATCCTGGCGCTTTGAAAGTTCCTCAAGCTCCTCTGCTTGAGATGTAACCTTCTCCTTAAGAGCCATGGCCTCGTCCTTTTTGCCCTGGGCCATGAGGTTACCTATTTCTTTTGAAACTTTATTTCTATTTTGACGAAGTTCATCAGCGCGTGTAGTTACCTCTCGCTTCTCTTCATCAAGTGCAATTACTTCGTCAACAAGAGGAATTTTTTCATCCTGAAATTTCTTTTTGATGTTCTCTTTTACGAGGTCAGGATTTTCTCTTAAAAATTTAATGTCTAGCATGTCTGCGTTTTTCTCCTTTATTCTGCATCAAGCTGTTTTGCAAGCTTTGTGAGATCTTTCTTATCAAAGAATTCCATCTCTAGTGTTCCGCCAGTTTTGGAAACCTTAACAGTTACTTTTCTGCCAAGAGTCTTGGAAAGAGCAAGTTCTACTTCATCGTAGAAAGTATCGCGATTTGACTTCTTTCTTGGCTTTGGAGTATCACCTTTCGATGATTCTTTTGCAAGTCGCTCTACATCACGAACCGATAAATCACGTGAAACAATATCCTTGGCTGTCGAAAGCATTGCCTTCTCGGTGTCAAAACCGAGGAGAGCTCTCGCATGGCCAGCGGAGATCTTGCCGTCCTTGGTCATGTTTCGAACTTCCTCTGGGAGGTTCAGAAGACGAAGGGCATTTGCAATTGCTGGGCGAGAGCGTCCAACTCTTGCAGCGGCTTCTTCTTGAGTTAAATTGTAGCGTTCGATGAGGAGGTAGAGACCCTCTGCTTCTTCTATTGGGTTCAAGTCCTCACGCTGCAAGTTTTCGATGAGCGCAATTTCCATTGCCTGCTCATCGGACATTTCCTTTATAACAACAGGAACTTCTGTAAGTCCTGCAAGGCGTGATGCACGCCATCTGCGCTCACCAGCTACGAGCTGGTAAGAACCGTCAGCCATTGGTCTAACGAGGAGTGGCTGCAATACGCCGTTGCGCTCAATACTATTAGCGAGCTCTTGGAGAGCTTTCTCGTCGAAAGTCTTACGAGGCTGCTCCTTATTTGGCTCAATTTCATTGAGTTTAAGTGTAACTGTACCGTTTACACCGAAATCATCTACTGCATTATCAACGAGTAATGCTTCAAGGCCTCTGCCGAGACCACCTTTTTTAGTTGCTGCCATTCTCGTCACCTCTTCCTATTCTGCTTTAAGAATTCTACTGCAAGGCTCTCATAAGCGAGGCTTCCCTTT
This sequence comes from Clostridia bacterium, assembly GCA_030536195.1. Lineage (GTDB taxonomy): Bacteria > Bacillota > Clostridia > Oscillospirales > Acutalibacteraceae > UBA1227. Next base: position 2,242 of record JAUNQL010000011.1, read on the forward strand.
GAGTTCTTATCATAGTACATGATAGGAAGGCCAAAGCTTGGAGCCTCTGCAAGTCTTACATTACGTGGGATAACAGATGCATAGACCTTCTTTGGGAAGAACTTCTTAACCTCTGTTACTACTTGCTGGGTTATATTGAGTCTGCCGTCGTACATTGTAAGTACAACTCCCTCCAAATCAAGAAGAGGGTTATAAAGACGCTTAACCTGTCTTACTGTTGCCATAAGCTGTGAAAGTCCCTCAAGTGCATAGTACTCAGCCTGAATTGGAACTAAAACTGTATCAGCAGCAGTCAAAGCATTAAGAGTTATAAGTCCAAGAGATGGTGGACAATCAAGGAAGATGAAGTCGTAGTCGTTGTAAAGAGGAAGAAGAGCATTCTTGATCTTGGTCTCCCTCTTGTCAGCATCTACGAGTTCAAGCTCGGCGCCTGCGAGGTCAATGTTACTCGGAAGCACGTCGACACCCTTAAACTTTGTTGTGATTATGATGTCCTTTGCAGGGATCTTATTTATTATCATATCGTAGGACGAATACTTAAGAGAACGCTTATCAATTCCGAAACCAGAGGTTGAGTTGCCCTGAGAATCGACATCGACAAGGAGTACTCTCTTGCCATGTGCACCTATGGCAGCGATGAGGTTAACAGCTGTAGTTGTTTTACCTACACCACCCTTTTGGTTTAAAATTGCCACTATTTTTGCCAAATGTGCCGCCTCCTTTATGTTTAGTTTTATTAGTGAAAATATATTATCACAAAACGTTTAATAATAAAAGGGCAAAAAAGAAGCATCCATGTTTCACGTGAAACATGGATGCGGTGTTAAACACAACTTATAGTGGTTGTTTTTGCATTTTACCCTTAGGTCTTGGGTAATTAGCAGGTGTTTTAGAAACTTTAGAAATTTTTATTATTGCTCGTTCGCCGCAGCCATCTAGTTCATATTCATCAAAATTGGCTATTTTTCCGCCTAAAACCTCTATTGCATGCTCGGCAGTTTTTGCCTCTTCCTTAGCATCTGCGCCTTTTAAACTGATAAAACTTCCTCCAATTGTTACAAATGGAAGGCAATATTCAGTGAGGTCTCTAAGGTTTGAAACAGCCCTTGCAGTTGCAAAATCAAAGCTTTCGCGTAGGTTTTCGTCGTGTCCTGCCTCCTCCGCTCTCGCATGGATGATATTTGCATCAAGTTCGAGCTTTCCAAGGATATCCTCTATTACGCTAAGCTTTTTCTGAGTGCTGTCCATTAGAGTGATTTCAACATCAGGTCTTGCGATTTTAATAACAAGGCCTGGAAATCCAGCACCTGTTCCGACATCGATCATCTTTGCACCAGATTTAATATCACAGTATTTAAGCAGTGCTAAGCTATCAATAAAATGCTTTTTAACTATCCCCTCTGGATCAGTTATAGCCGTTAGATTGATTCGCTCATTCCAATAGACTAGGTTCTCAGCATATATATCAAATTGTTCAAGCTGCTCTTCACTTAAATCAATTCCAAGTGAACTAGCACCATTTTTTAGCAATTCTTTATCTATCATATCTTTTCCTTTTCAAGGTAGATTAAAAGTACGGAAATATCAGCAGGACTTACGCCGTCTATTCTACTTGCCTGGCCAACACTTGCCGGCTTAATCTTGCTGAGCTTTTCACGGGCTTCTAAGCGAAGGTTTACAATTGACATGTAATCAAGGTCCTCTGGGAGCTTCTTGCTTTCGAGCCTACGCATCTCATTTATCTGAGCTTGCTGGCGTTTGATGTATCCCTCGTACTTTGCTTCAATCTCAACTTCTTCTTTTACTTCATCAGAAAGTTCTGGTCGTGACTTGTCAAATGGAGCGAGATCCTCGTATCCGAGTTCTGGTCTCCTAACAAGTTCGATAAGTTTTGTGCCAGTTTTCATTGGAGATGTTTCACGTGAAACAAGAAGGTTGTTTAACTCATTCGATGGAGCAATTGTTGTATTTTTGATTCGTTCAAGTTCCTCGTCTATTAAGCGCTGCTTCTCGCACACTTCATCGAAGCGCTCTTTTGTGATGAGACCGAGCTCGTATCCATACTTGGTAAGGCGGAGGTCGGCGTTGTCCTGACGGAGGACGAGTCTGTACTCTGAACGAGATGTCATCATTCGATATGGTTCGGTCAATGTCTTGGTAATAAGATCATCAATTAATGTGCCGATATAACTTGAGGCACGGTCCAAAATGAATGGTGGCTTATTTTTAACAAGGAGTGCTGCGTTAATACCTGCGACAATTCCTTGAGCGGCAGCTTCCTCATATCCAGATGAGGAGCAGAATGTACCGCAGCCGAAAAGGCCAGGGAAGTCCAAGAATTCGAGTGTTGGTTTTAAGTATCTTGGGTCAACACAGTCGTACTCGATTGCATAAGCAGTTCTGATAACTTCTATGTTCTCAAAGCCTGGGATAGTCCTAAGGAATTTAAGTTGAACGTCCTCTGGCAATGATGAAGAAAGTCCCTGTAGATACATTTCCTGGGTGTTAAGGCCACAAGGTTCTATAAAGATTTGATGGCGCTCCTTATTAGGGAACGTCATTATTTTACTTTCGATACTTGGGCAATAACGTGGACCTATTCCTTCGATGTCTCCGTTGTAAAGAGGGGAGCGATCCAGGTTCTCAAGGATTACTTTCTTGGTCTCATCGTTTGTATATGTGATATGGCATACAGCCTTATTCTCTGGAGTGAAGCTCTTATCATGTGAGAAGCGTACGAGCTTTTCATCGGCTTCCTGTACTTCTAAGTTCTCAAAATTAATTGATCTTTTATTGGCTCTTGATGGTGTGCCAGTTTTAAACCTTCTGGTCTTTACGCCAAGTTTATTTAGAGCATCTGAGAGATCATTTGCTGGGAACATGCCGTCTGGACCGGATGGGAAATTAACTTCTCCGACGTAAACTCGACCACGTAAAAATGTGCCCGTTGCTATAACTACGCACTTTGCAGTGTAGAGTGCTTCGAGCTTGGTCTTTAGCTGCCACTGGCCATCAGGCAACTGTTTAATATCAACAATTTCAGCCTGGCGAAGGTCAAGGTTCTCACAAGATTCCAATGTATTTTTCATGTAGGCGGAATAATCGCGTCTGTCAACTTGGGCGCGAGGGGAGTGGACGGCAGGACCTTTACCGAGGTTGAGCATACGGCTCTGGATCATGTTATGGTCTGTTGCAAGTCCCATCTCGCCACCGAGCGCGTCAATCTCCTTAACAAGGGTACCTTTTGATGTGCCGCCGATTGCGGTATTACAAGGGCAGTTGCCAACCCAGTCTGCACTGATAGTGAAGACTACGGTGCGCACGCCCATACGCGCGCTAGCAAGGCCGGCTTCAATGCCAGCATGTCCAGCGCCTATAATGGCTACATCATAATTGTCTGCAAAATACTCCATTTTATTTACCTACACAGAATTTACTGAATACTTCGTTTACTACGGCGTCCGATACACGCTGACCTGTAAGTTCAAGGAGTGGTGCGATTGCCGCATCCACGCTTACATTTACAGCGTCCATTGTGAGGCCGCCTTCTATTGCATTTATTGCCTCATCTATGCAAGAAATGCTCTTTTGACAGCAACTGAGCTGACGCTCGTTTAGAAGCATAGCCTCAGATGAGTCAAACTCGGCTGTGCCGAGTAGAGTTTCAAGTGCTACACGTAAAACATCGTATGAGCCCTTGTCCTTTGCGGATATTGTGATTGCATCACTCACGTAGGAAAGTACGTCCTCACGCTTTACAACATTGCCCAAATCAGACTTGTTGATGATGCAGAGCGATGGCTTGCCAATGCATTCTTTGAGAATCGCTAAATCCTCATCATCAAGGGCTTTGCTGCCATCTACGATTGCAAGGATAAGGGCGGAGTGAGAGAGCTTGGTCTTGGCGTATTCGATACCGATGGATTCGACGATGTCGGCAGACTGGCGAATACCAGCTGTATCGGAGAGGCGCAGGACAACGTTGCCTATCCTTGCTGTTTCCTCAACAACATCACGTGTTGTACCAGCAATTTCGGTAACGATTGATCTCTCACGGCCAAGGAGCAAGTTCATGAGGGTTGATTTACCGACGTTTGGTTTACCAACGATGGCGGTTTCAACGCCCTCTGTAATTGCTTGGCCCATGTCAAACTTGTCGACAAGGGAATTGAGCTTTGTTCTTGCGTCCTTGAAATCGACAAGGAGTGTATCGAAATTGAGTTCCTCAATTTCGTCATCTGGATAATCAACCCAGGCAGCCATGTGGGCGGACGCTGCGATAAATACGTCAGCAATGTCCTTGATTTCCTTGGAAAGGGAACCACGAAGGACATTGAAAGCAGCGTCTGCGGCCTGACGGCCGTGGGCCGAGATAAGTGTCATAACTGATTCGGCTTCTGTCAGGTCCATCTTGCCATTCAAAAAGGCGCGCTTGGTAAATTCACCAGGTTCAGCTGGTACAGCGCCGTTTTTGAGGCAAAGGCGAAGAATCTGTTGCATAAGGAAGAGGCCGCCGTGGCATTGGAGTTCTACAACATCCTCGCCAGTGTAGCTCTTTGGTGCCCTATAGACAATGGCGACAGCTTGGTCAAGCGTGTCGTCGCCATCCTGTACATGGCCAAACCTTACGCTATAGCCTGGAAGTTCGGAGAGTTTTTTGCTGCCGGCGCACGCAAAACACTGTCCGCAACGGCAATAGCGTCGGGACCTGATATTTTAACTATTCCAATGCCACCTGCGGCATTTGGTGTTGAGATAGCGGCGATAGTCGACATAAAAATCTCCTTCACAGTTTACATAAAACAATTTGCTGCAAGATTTTAGCACATGTGAGCGCATAAATCAATTGACTTTTAATAGGTATTATATTAATATTTTCTACATCACTGTAATTTGGTGAAAATACTTTGCGCAAAAGCCATTTGCGCGGAAGGAGATTTTAAATTGAATAACCAAGAAAAAACAATGGAAAAAATCGTAGCTCTTTGTAAGAACCGTGGTTTCGTCTATGCCGGATCTGAAATTTACGGCGGCCTTGCAAACACATGGGATTACGGTCCTCTCGGCGTAGAGATGAAGCAAAACATCAAGGACGCTTGGAGAAAGAAGTTTATCCAGGAAAACCAGTACAACGTTGGTCTCGATGCAGCAATCCTTATGAACCCACAGACATGGGTAGCATCTGGTCACCTTGCAGGATTTTCTGATCCTTTGATGGACTGTAAGCAGTGTCACACAAGACACAGAGCAGACAAGCTTATTGAGGACTATGTAGCAGAGAACGGTCTCTCAGATAATCCAGCAGGATTTTCTGATGAGGAACTCATGGCTTACATCAGAGAACACAATATTGCCTGTCCAGATTGTGGAGCTCATGATTTTACAGATATACGTAAGTTCAATTTGATGTTCAAGACTTTCCAGGGCGTAACAGAGGATTCTAAAAATGAAATCTATCTTCGCCCAGAGACAGCACAGGGCATCTTTGTTAATTTCGCAAATGTTCAGCGTACAACAAGACGCAAGGTACCATTTGGTATAGCTCAGATTGGTAAGTCATTCAGAAATGAGATTACACCAGGTAACTTCATCTTCCGTGTACGTGAATTTGAGCAGATGGAACTTGAGTTCTTCTGCAAGCCAGGCACAGACCTTGAGTGGTTTGATTACTGGCGTTCATTCTGTCGCGATTGGCTCTATTCTCTTAACATGAAGCCAGAGAATCTCCGCCTTCGTGACCATGACCCAGAGGAGCTTTGCTTCTATTCTAAGGCAACAACTGACTTTGAGTATCTCTTCCCATTTGGTTGGGGCGAACTCTGGGGCGTTGCTGACAGAACTGACTATGACCTTACACAGCATATCAACACATCTGGTAAGGACCTTTCATACTTTGATCCAGAAACTAACGAACATTATGTTCCTTATGTTATCGAGCCTTCACTTGGCGTTGAGCGTCTCTTCTTGTCACTCCTTGTAGAGGCATACGATGAGGAAGTTATCGACGCTGAGAAGAATGATACTCGTGTAGTAATGCATTTCCATCCAACAATTGCTCCTTTCAAAGTTGCTGTATTGCCACTTTCTAAGAAGCTTTCTGACAAGGCTATGGAAATTTACAACGACCTTGCAAAGGACTTCGTTGTTGACTATGATGACGCTGGTTCAATCGGTAAGAGATACAGAAGAGAAGACGAAATCGGCACACCATTCTGTGTAACAGTTGACTTTGAGACAGTAGGCGACGAGAACACTCCAGCTGACAACGCTGTTACAGTACGTGACCGTGACACAATGGAGCAGGTTCGTATTCCTATTTCAGAACTTCACAATTATATTGCAGAGAAGGTTAAGTTTTAATGATTTACAATAATGTACTCGAAGCAATGGGCCAGACCCCAATGATTCGACTTTCAGAAAAAATGGTAGATCCAAAAACAAGTGCCCAGGTACTTGTTAAGTACGAGGGCCTCAATGTTGGTGGTTCTATCAAGACTCGTACAGCACTTGAAATGATTATGGCTGCCGAGAAGGAAGGTATCCTTGATAAGGACTCAATTATTGTTGAGCCAACATCAGGTAACCAGGGCATCGGACTCTCGCTCGTTGGTGCTGTTAGAGGTTATAAGACAGTAATTATCATGCCTGATTCAGTATCAGAGGAACGCCGCAAGATCTGCCACCACTATGGTGCAGAAATTGAGCTCGTTCACGATGATGGCGATATCGGTAAGTGCATTGATGACTGTATCAAACTTGCATATAAGATGAGAGATGAGGATCCACATGTATTCATTCCTCAGCAGTTTGAGAATCCTAACAACGTAGGTGTTCACAAGAGACATACTGCCCTCGAAATCCTCGAGCAGGTTGGTGACAAGATTGATGGTTTCTGCTCTGGTATCGGCACAGGTGGTACAATCACTGGTGTTGGTGAGATACTTAAGGCTATGAATCCAGACGTTACAATCTGGGCAGTTGAGCCACAGAACGCAGCTATCCTTGCTGGTGGTACAGTTAGTACTCATATCCAGATGGGTATCGGCGATGGCCTCATCCCAGCTATCCTCAACCAGAACATCTATAGCGACATCTACATCGTATCTGATGAAGAAGCACTTAATACAGCTCGTGACCTTGCAAGAAAAGAAGGTCTCTTCTGCGGTGTTACATCTGGTACTAATGTAGCTGCAGCAATTGCAATGGCAAAGAAGCTTGGCCCTGGCAAGACAGTAGTTACTGTCCTCCCAGATACAGCTGAGAGATACTTCTCAACTCCATTGTTCCACGACGAATGATAAAAAAAGAAGCGCACTTTTAAAGTGCGCTTTTTTAATGCCTAAAATTAATAATATCTCATGAGGCCGACAACTTTGCCGAGGATGATAAGCTCGTCGCAGATAATTGGGTCCATGTAGTCGTTTTCTGGCTGGAGGCGGAAATGATCAGCTTCCTTATAGAAGGTTTTAACAGTTGCCTCGTCATCGATGAGGGCTACTACCATCTCACCATTCTTAGCGACATTAGTCTGCTCTACTATGATAACGTCGCCTTCCAAGATGCCGGCGTTGATCATGCTCTCGCCCTTGACGCGGAGAGCAAAGAGAGTCTTGTCAGATGAGAGTGGGCCACCGAATGGGATGTAGCTTTCAATTTGCTCAGCGGCAAGGATAGGTGCGCCGGCAGCAACAGTTCCAACAAGTGGTACCTCTAAAAAATGCTTAGCCTCATCCTGAACGTTGAGGCGGATAGAGCGCTTGAGAAGAGGGTCGCGGGTGATGTAGCCGGCCTCCTCAAGTGCGTTCAAATTAGCCTGAACGGATGAGGTGGACTTGAGTCCAACAGCGGCGCCAATTTCGCGAACAGACGCTGGAACAGCGGTCTTGCGTGAGCGCTCGAGTAAGTATTCATAAATCTTTTTCTGGGTGCTGTTTAAGTTTTCAAGTTCCATAAATAAACTCCTTTCCACACAGAAATGCACAAATGTTCAAAGGTAGTATAGCACATCTGTTCGCATAATGCAAACTTTTGTTTGAAAAATTTTGATTTTTCCTAATAATATGATAAAATACATTCAAATAGGGGATACTTTTTAGGAGGCGTTTTATGAATTCTAAAAAACCACTCAAAATTGTTTTGTCAGTACTTTTGGCACTAATTTTGCTTGTCGCAATCTTCTTTATTGCTGCTCCGCGTACAGCGATGAAGCTTGTTATGTCAGACGTAAATTATGCTAAATATGTAGTGTCTAAAAATGCTTTAAAAGCTTATAACAAGAACGATGCGCTTAAATTTACTGGCAGGCTTTCTGGCTCAATCGGAGAGGTGGAACTCTTAGACGATGATGAGTCTGTTGATGCTGTAAATAACTATTTAAAGAACATCTTTATCGATGCAAAAATTCATAAGGGTAAGGAAGCAGCAAGGCTTTATATGACTCTATCCGATGCGGATGGTGGATTGCTCACGGGTGAGGCCATTTTCTCTGAGGATTTGAACTGTTTCAAGATCAACGAGCTTAAAAAGGGTTGGCTTAAACTTGATAAGCAAACAGTAAAAGCGAGCACCGCTGCTGCAACAGCAAACACATCTGTTCCAGGAGTTGAGATTGATAAACTCATCAAGGTTTCAAAGGATAAAATTGAAATTACTGCGACAACAACTCAACTTAAAAACGGCATAGCTAGTGACTTTTTGCCAGATGAGTACAAGGAACTTTTTGATGGCGCAATAAGGTCAATCGTTCCAAAGCTTTCATCATTTGGATTCGAAAATATCGATATTGAGTTTAGCGTTAATGGCCGAAACAAAATCACTGATATGACAGTACTTTTGACTGGTGATGAAAAGGAAGCGAGCCTTGAAATCGCTTTTGATAAAGTGAGTGAAGGTAGCTTTACTTATAATGATTTAGTCTTGAGTTTTGAGATTGAAGAAACCAAGTTCCAGAGCTTTGATATTCCATCAAAGATGGAGGTTACTTCAATTGATGAAGCGACACTTAAAGCCGATTTGATAGAGTGCTTGTTGAGCGAAACACTTGCTGATCATCCTGATTTGACAGAAGTATATTCAGCTATTTTTGGTTCCAAGATTAAGTCTGGAATTGGTGCTCTTTTAGAGGGATTTTTGGATACCGATGCCCTCGCTGATGGAATCACAGGAATAATAGACAGCGCTATGAATAGGGATAGTGGCCAAGTAGATGAGATAGTTTCAAAATTCTTCGAGGCATTTGGAATTGTTGAGTAAGGGGGATATGGATGAAGATAATCGATATATCAAGGGACCTTTTGACAACACCTGTTTATCCTGGCGACCCAGAACCAAAAGTACAAAATATCAGAAGTATTGATATGGGCGACCTCTATAATTTGAACGCCCTTTATACAAGTCTTCACACCGGCACACATGTTGATGCGCCTCTCCATTTTTTGGAGGATGGCGAGACAATAGATGCCTTTCCACTTGAAAAGTTTATGGGCAGTGTAACGGTAGTGACACTGCCTCATGGGCCAATCACAGGCGAGGTCGTTGAGCAATATTTTCCAAAGCATCCGACAAAGCTCATTCTCAGGACGAAGTCCGATAATGAATTCTTTGGCGGAGCTGCTGAGGATATTGCGTCGCTCGGTTACGACCTCCTTGGTTATGACAGGCCCGCTCTCGGCGGAAACAACGAGGCCGCATGTCATCGCGCACTTCTCTCGGCCGGCACGATTCTCTTGGAGAATCTCGACCTTTCTGATGTCGAGCACGATGGCGAGTATTACCTCGTTGCATTGCCTCTCAAGGCTGACGGCCTTGAGGCATCACCTGTTCGAGCAGTCCTTCTCGAACAGGACAAAGGTTTTTAAGATATAGTATTTATAAATACTATAAAGAATGGGGGTGCATCACTGCACCCCCATTTGTTTTGTTAAATTTTATCTATTCTGAGTTCCTCGCCAACTTTTGATTTAAGTTGTTCAATTAAGTCATCGACGTCCTCAATGTCATAGAATGCGAAGATCTTTTCATCAACACGGCCGAGGCCCGAATGAGCAAAGATAAGTTTTAAGATATCTTTGTAATCATTTGGGAAGTTGAAGTAGACTGTGCCAGATTTGTTCTTGCGCATCGTGTATGCGATGTACTTGATATTCTCAATTGGCAACTGGCGTACTTTGACATCTTTCCTCGTTGTGTAAATTATTGTGAGGTCCGTTTCGGTAATCTCGTATGAGTACTTTGTGCGTTTCTTCCTCTTGTGGTGTGTTCTAAAGAAGAGACAGTAGAGGCCAAAAATCATAAGGATGATTGCAAAGGCCCAGAGCACTGGTTCTTCATTGAGCGCACGCATCCAAAAACCTGCGGCAAATACAATGAACCATGAGAGTGGGATAAAGAGCCAGTCGTACTTTGAATGCTTGTACTTGTAGTTTGGCTCTCCTGACCAGACAAGTTCTGTGTTGAGCTTTGGTCCTGTGTCCTCTGTGAGTTCACCGGTTTCTGGGTTGTATATATTTTTAGTCTGCTGCTCAATTACTTTGGTTGCAAGTTTAGCTTTTACGTTAGACTTCAATAATTTCATCTCCTGCTTTGATTGTACCGCCAACAATTATCTTGGCAAAAGCACAGTTGTGCTTGATCTCGCAATGGGAATCATTTTGAACAAATTTACATTCCTCAAAGCACTTCTTCTCAGTGCTGCTAATTTCTATGATTACATCGCCGATTTTGAATCTATTACCTACCGAGCAGTCACTATAATCAATACCACTCGTTGCGATGTTAGGCATGAAACGATGAACGCAAAGGCCATTGCCGTCTGCACGATAGGCGATGAGTTTGGACTCGTCGGCAAGTGTCAGCTGACGGTCGCCACCTTTTGCTTTCTTGTCACCCTCCACGCCGAGTCCGGCGATGAGGTTTAAAGATGTTACATTTGTTTCACCACTGTCGGTTTTGGTGCGTAATGCTTCTATCTTCATAAAATCACCAGGTCAATTATACATAAAAGAAGAACCCATTTGCAAGTGTCTGCAAATGGGCAAAAAAATGGAGCGGATTACGGGGCTCGAACCCGCTACCTCCACCTTGGCAAGGTGGCGCTCTACCAGATGAGCTAAATCCGCATTTGTGGTGCTCGTATATAATAACCTATGATGCCAGCACTGTCAAGAATGTTTTGTTTTATATATAAATAATAGTTGACAATTTATTTTTCAAGGTGTAATATCTTCCTACAACAAAGAAGGACCATTCCGTTCTCACCTATGTCTTATGGCTCATGGGTCAATAGTATCAAAGGATAGTATTGCGTGGACGGAGTATCTGTGTCCACGCTTTTATTATTTTTATGGAGGTGCATGAACATAGGCACAAAGAACCAGGAAGTTCTTATTAATGAAGAAATCAAAGCAAAAGAGCTTCGCGTTGTAACAGATGACGGCGAGCAGCTTGGTATCATGTCTTTAAAGGATGCTTTACAATCAGCAGCACAGAAGGACTTGGACCTTGTACTTATTGCTCCACAAGCACAGCCACCTGTTGCAAAAATCATGGATTATGGCAAGTATCGTTTCGAACAGCAGAAGCGTGAAAAGGAAGCCAAGAAGAATCAAAAGGTTATCGAAGTTAAGGAGACAAGACTCTCACTTAAGATCGATACTCATGACTTTGAGACTAAGGTAAATCAGACAGTTAAGTTCTTGAAGGCCGGTCACAAGGTAAAGGTTTCTATTCGTTTCAGAGGTCGTGAGATGGCTCACCCAGAGAACGGTCTCGTTACCATGGAGAAGTTTGCAGAAGCATGTGCCGAATACTGTACTGTTGAAAAGGCTGCAAAGCTGGAAGGCAGACAGATGCTAATGTTCCTTGCACCACTCAAAACTAAGTAATTAATTTCAAGGAGGACATATATTATGCCAAAAATCAAGTCACATTCAGGCGCTAAGAAGCGTATCAAAGTTTCTAAGAATGGTAAAGCTAAGCTTAATCACGCTTACAAATCACATATCCTTACAAAGAAGAGCACAAAGCGTAAGAGAAACCTTCGTAAGTCTTTCGTAGCTGATTCAACAAATGCTAAGAAGATCAAGAAAATGGTACCTTACAAGTATTAATTTAGAGGAGGATATGAACAATGGCTAGAGTAAAAGGCGCTATGATGACAAGAAAGCGCAGAAATAAAACACTTAAGATGGCAAAGGGCTACTATGGCTCAAAGCACGCTTTATTTAAGACAGCTAAGCAGGCTGTTATGAAGAGCGGTAACTATGCTTACATCGGCAGAAAGCAGAAGAAGAGAGATTTCCGTCGTCTTTGGATTACAAGAATCTCTGCTGCTTGCAAGATGAACGGCATGAACTACTCAACATTCATCAACGGTCTCAAGAAGGCTGGCATCGACCTCAACAGAAAGATGCTCTCTGAGATCGCTATCGCTGACCCGGCTGCATTCACAGCTCTTTGTGATCAGGCAAAGGCAGCTCTTGCAAAATAATTGAAGACTACACGCCCGTACGCATCCGCGTACGCGGGCGTGTCTTTTGCTTTTTAGAGGTATTTTATGGAGTCAATTACAAGCTTACAAAATCCAAAAGTTAAAGCATACAAGGAACTCGTTTCCTCCGCCAAAGAGCGTAGGGAACAGGGTCTTTTTGTGCTTGAGGGGCTCCGTCTCGTTTTGGATGTAATGCGCAGTGGACTCACAATTAAAGAGCTCTATTTTACTAAGGTATTATATAATAATAATACTAGTGATATAGATGAACTCATATCTCTTTCAGACGAGAGCTATGAGATTAGCGACAGCGTCGCAGAAAAGATGTCTGATACAAAGAACCCACAGGGTATCTTTGCAGTTGTTGCAAAGAACGATTGCAACAATGAAATTGATGGAGCGGGTAAATATATCCTGCTCGAGAACGTACAGGACCCTGCAAATTTGGGCGCTATAAGCCGTACAGCCGAAGCGCTTGGAATTACAGGATTAGTTGTCTCCGGTGGTTGTGATGTCTATAGTCCAAAGGCGTTACGTGCATCTATGGGCGCATTGCTCAGGATTCCCGTAATAGAGACAGATAACGTAAGGCAGACAATTGAAGATGCTCAAAAGAAGGGTATTAAGACATATGCTTCAACTCCACGTGAGGATGCACAGGACATCACTAAAGTTGACTTTAGTGGTGGTGTAATCGTGGTAGTAGGAAACGAAGCGAACGGTGTAACCCAGAGCACTATGGATAGTTGTAAGAATAGTATTACGATAGAGATGACAGGCAGAGCGGAGTCACTTAATGCGGGAGCAGCAGCTTCCATTATTATGTGGGAAATGGTGAAGCCTATAA
>JAUNQL010000113.1 GCA_030536195.1 Clostridia bacterium
TACTATTTTAAGGTTCATTATTTTCAATGTATCTGTAGTTTTGGGCTATCTACTTATCATCTATGTGTTTGCCATCCCAATTGAGGAGATGGAGGAGTTCGGTAAATATACCAGCCTCTTCCTACTAGGACTTGGCAATATTACATTCATTTTCTATGACATAGTAGTTCGAAACCTTTCGATAATCTACCGAAAGTCTTGGCACGACCGAGTGAACAAGATTTTCAAGTTTTGAGGAGGATCATTATGTATCAAAGTTTATCTGAATTCTTTGCTGATGCAAAAAATAGCGGCAAGGATTGGATTAAGTCACAGGCTAAAATTTCTGCAATCACATTTGTACTTTTGCTTGTAGGTCTTTTCATTGCTGATATAGTTTGTGAAAAGAAACTTGGCGACGGTGTTGCATGGGACATTCTTATTCCATTCATCGCACTCGCTATCGCTATTGTTGATGCAGTTCCAGTACTTGGTATTAGCATCACTATGCTCCCATGGGCTGCACTTGCAACAATCTTTTCTGACGATAAAAAGGTTGGCCTTGCCATCCTCATCGTTTATCTTGTTGTTATGCTTGTAAAGCAGATTATTGAGCCATTTATCCGTGGCAAGTCACTTGGCGTAAGCCCAATTGAGGAACTTATCTGTGCTATAATTGGTTACATCGTATTCCCAGGCACACTTGGCAGCGCTCTTGGTCTTATCATTGTTCCAGTTGTTTACACAGCTGCTAAAAAGTTCTATATCAAGAAAAACCCAAGCTTTGCTGAGAAGAAGAACGCAAAGCTTGCCGATAAATTCAAGGATGCAATTGACATCACTGACGATGTAAAGGACGTAAAAGATGAGTAATTCTCTACTTGGTCGCATAGAAGAGGTCTACCCAGAACTCTCCAAAAGCCATAAAAAAATTGCTGATTTCATTATCAACAATTATGAAAAGGCTGCGTATTACACCGCAGCAAGGCTTGGCGCTGAAACTGACATAAGCGAATCAACTGTTGTAAGATTCGCCTCAACAATTGGTTATGAGGGCTATCCTGAATTTCAGGAGGCCCTTCAAGAGGATATAAAGGGCAAACTTACAACCCTCCAACGTATGGAGGTGGCAAGCCTTAAAATGGTTGATGAGGACGTGCTTGACAAGGTCCTCCGTGACGATCGCGCCTCAATCAAGGATACACTTGAAAATGTGTCTCGTGAGGACTTCGCGATGGCTGCAAAGGCTATTAACAAGGCAAACAAGATTTACATCCTCGGTGTCAGGAGCACAGCACCACTTGCAAACTTCATTTATTTCTATTTCAAGATGGTCTATGATAACGTTGTTCTTATTACATCTGCGAGCTCTTCTGAGGAGTTTGAACAGATTTTCAAGATTAAGAAGGACGATGTCTGCATCGCTATAAGTTTTCCACGTTACTCCAAGCAAGTTGTTAAAACTCTTGAATATGCCAAGGGAAAGGGTGCCAAGATTATCGCTATCACCGACAGCTGCTCATCACCAATAGCGCCACTTTCAAACTATGTTTTGACAGCAAGGAGCAATATGGCATCATTTATTGATTCACTTGTTGCGCCATTGAGCCTTATCAATGCTCTCATAGTTGAATCAACTATGGAAAAACGCGATGATGTTCTTGCTACTTTCCAAGAGCTTGAAAACGTTTGGGATCAGTACGATGTCTATGAAAAGGTAGAGGACTTAATCAATGAGTAAGGTAGTAGTCATAGGTGGCGGACCAGCCGGTACGCTTGCCGCTTGCGTTGCGTCAAAAAACGGTCACGAAGTGACCTTGATTGAGCGCAACACTCGCATAGGCCGCAAGCTGATGATAACTGGCAAGGGCCGCTGTAATGTGACTAATGCTGTAACTGACCCCAAGGAGGTCATAGATCAAGTCCCAGTGAATGGGCGCTTCCTATTTAGCGCACTTTCACAGTTTATGACCTATGACACAATGGACCTCTTTGAGGGACTCGGTGTTCCGCTCAAGGTAGAGCGTGGCAACCGTGTTTTCCCAGTGTCCGACAAGTCGGGTGACATTGTTGACGCACTCGCAAGGTATCTTCGCGAGTGCCACGTAAAGCAACTCTGTGGCCGTGTAACAGCAATCAACACTGTTGACAATTCAGTTTCCAGTGTTGTGACAGAGGACGGCACAGAGTACGAGTGTGACAAGGTCATCCTTGCAACTGGCGGTATGTCGTACACTGCAACGGGTTCCACTGGTGATGGCTATGAGTTTGCAAGGGCTCTCGGTCACACAATAGTTGATTTAAACCCATCACTTGTACCAATTGAGTCAAGTGATTCATGCTGTAAAGCAATGCAGGGTCTTGCTCTTAAAAATGTCGAGATACGTGTAGTCGAGACAAAAAGTGGCAAGGTGATATACAAGGACTTTGGTGAGATGCTCTTTACTCACTTTGGCGTCTCTGGTCCTATCATTTTAAGCGCAAGTTCCCACATTAGAAAAATGATTGATGGTCAGTATACACTTCTTATTGACCTCAAACCAGCTCTCTCAGAGGAGCAACTTGACTTTAGGGTACAGCGCGATTTCTTGGATCAACAGAACAAGGACTTTCAAAATTCACTTGGCGGACTTTTGCCAAGCAAGATGATTCCAATTGTTGTTGAAAAATGTGGTATTGACCCACAGAAAAAGGTCAATCAGCTGACAAAGCAGGAGAGGCATGCACTAGTTTATACTCTCAAAAACTTCGAGATACCTCTTACGAAGTTTAGACCTATTAATGAAGCAATTATTACATCTGGAGGAGTTGACACACGCGAGATCAATCCAAAGACTATGGAGTCGAAACTCGTGGGTGGTCTTTTCTTCGCAGGTGAAATTATAGACGTAGATGCATACACAGGTGGCTTTAACTTACAGATAGCATTTTCCACAGGCTACCTCGCAGGCACCTGTTGTTAAAGGAGATTTACTATGATTAATGTAGCACTTGATGGTCCTGGCGGCGCTGGCAAGAGCACTATTGCTCGTGCAGTAGCAGCAGAGCTTGGATTTATCTATGTCGATACTGGCGCGCTTTATAGAGCAGTAGGCCTCAATGCGCTTCGCCATGGTATCGATACAAGAAATATTGATGGCATTATCAAGATGCTTGATGAGACAGATGTTTCACTCAAGTTCATAAATGGTGAACAGCGCGTAATGCTTGGTGATGAGGATGTTTCAACTGACATTCGCTTACCAGAGGCATCCATGGCAGCATCTAACGTATCTGCTATTCCTGCTGTACGTCAATTCCTTTTTGACCTACAGCGCAAGATTGCAGCCGAAAATAACTGCCTCATGGATGGACGCGACATCGGCACAGTTGTTTTGCCTGATGCTGACCTAAAAGTCTTTATGACAGCATCACCAGAAACCCGTGCCCGCCGTCGCTATGATGAGCTCAGGGAAAAGGGCGAGAATGTTCGCTTTGAGGAGGTCCTTGATGAGCTCAACAAACGTGACTATCAGGACACACATCGTGAAATTGCACCGCTAAAGCAGGCGGATGACGCAATACTCTTAGACACTAGCGATTTATCTTTTGACGAAGTAAAAGAAAAACTACTCATAATGATTAAGGAGAAAGCTAATGGCTGAACAGATAATCACAAACAAGGACAGACTCAAATTCTATAACGAGAATGAATATGTCTATAATTGGGACAAGGAGCCAAAGGAGTATAGCAAGTTGTTTTATACTCTCTGGTATCCTGTTGCAAAAATAGTTTGCAAGTACAAGTTTGATATTGAATTCTATGGTGTTGAAAATGTTCCAAAGGATGGTCCACTTATCATGGCTGCAAACCATGTGGCAGGACTTGATCCAATTGCGATTACATATTGCCTTAGAACTAAGAACAGAATGAGAACAATGCGCTTTATGGCAAAAG
>JAUNQL010000114.1 GCA_030536195.1 Clostridia bacterium
ATATTGGCATCTTCTCATCAATGAAGCCATTCCTTCAACGCTAGTGCCTTCAGAATAATATTCTTTAAATGTTTCGTATCTTTCAACGCCACAAGCATGAGGTGTATAGTCAGGAGCCGTGCCATAAGTAAGATAGAAATTAGTCATCACATTATCTTCGACATATTTCACTTCATTATTTACGAACTCAATAACGTATGTTTTGTTCGCATCCGCAACCATGTAATGAAGTTCATAATCAGCGTGATTTAATGTGTAATAGTCACAATTATGACCGTCAATAGTATTAGTAACGTTGATGCTATTAATGATTAAATCTAAAGCTTCATCAGCAGTCGCAGCATTATCTAAGATATATCTGCAAAGGAATTGATAAAAATAATCTTCCTTTCCAGGATTTGTGCCTGTTGTACGGCTACCACCATCGGCAACCAAATCATTTACCGGTACAACATTAGCGTTACACACTACACCTTTTTCGTTTATACCATCAACGATGGAGAAAGGTAAAACGTTATACTGATCTACGCTTAAACCGTTTTCGACTTCCTCCGGAGTTGAATTAACATTTGCAATCGCAATTCCGATATTTTTATATTTTCCAGCAGTACTTCTAACCACAAATTCCGACATATTGTTAAAAGTAAAATCAAAATTACGACCATAATAATTGCCGTTACGGACGCTAGAACAGCCAAAGCCATCAAGATTACCTTCAGGAAGTTTTATCAATGATTCTTTGGAAACATTCCAGTCATATTGGTCGTAACTTATTTCATACAGATAATCAACTTTTTTTACCGGGTCTGTGTGGCTGGCATTTTTGGTAATCGCAGTACTACATGAAGTCAAGCTGACTATACTGGCAATCGCTAACAAAGCACTAACTATTCTCTTCATTGTAGTATTCCCCTTTCACTAAAAGCGCTACTGTCTCGACATGGGCCGTGCGTGGGAACATGTCGATTGGACGGGCGCGGAGTGTGTGATAGCCACGCGACTCAAAGCGAGCGCAGTCACGCGCGAGCGTTGCAGGGTCGCATGAGATATATACGACGCGCGATGGTTCCATCGATACGACAGTATCGATGAGGGATTCCGCCATGCCCTTGCGTGGCGGGTCAACGAGTACGACATCAGGCTTGATGTCGAGTTGTGCTGCAACTACTGCGGCATCGCCACAGTAGAACTCAGCGTTATCAATGCCATTGACCTTGGCATTGATTTTGGCGTCCTCTATCGCCTCCGGCACTATCTCGACGCCAACGAGGCGCTTTACATCATCGGCCATTGTCAGTCCGATTGTGCCAGTGCCACAGTAGAGGTCAAGAAGCGTCTCATCGCCTGTTAGACCGGCGAAAAGTGCCGCATTCTTGTAGAGAACTTCACACTGTTTACTGTTAACTTGGAAGAACGAAAGCGGAGAAATCCTAAAAGTTTTTCCAAGTATTTTTTCGTTTATATAGCCATCTCCAAGGAGGACCTTGTTTGCCCTACCTAGGACAACATTTGACTTGTCCTTGTTGATGTTGAGCACAACTGTCTTGAGACGCGGTATGCCTATTTTAAGTTCATCTAGAAGCTCCGCCTCGTTTGGTAAATCATCGCCATTGATTACAAGGCAGACCATAACCTCGCCCGTAAACTCCGCACGACGAATATAGATGTGGCGGAGAAGTCCACGGCCTTTGGTCTCATCATAAGTGCTTATATTGTGCTCAGTCATCCAATCTTTGACGATTGAAAGAACATCAAAAAATATCGGTGACTGAAGTTTGCAGTCCATACAAGGAACTATGCGATGGGTGTTCCATGCGTAAAAGCCGATGAGTGGCGAGTTATCCCTCGTGTCACGTGACACTGGGAACTGTGCTTTGTTACGATACCCATCGACTTCACTGCCAATGATTGGATCAAGTTTGATGTCAAGGTGACCAAGACGCTTGAATGCGTCCTCCACCCTCTGTGCCTTGAGGCCCAGTTCGGCCTCATAGGTGATGTGTCGATAGGCGCAGCCACCACATTTGCCTGCCACTTCACAGTCAAGCGCTTGGCGGTCAGGCGATGGCTCCAAAATCTTATTTATCTTGCCAATCGCGTAAGTTTTCTTGGCAAGAATGATATGTACATCAAGATAGTCGCCTACTGCTGCATCCTTTACAAAAACAGCCTGGCCGTCGAAATGGCCAACACCTTGGCCCTCGGCGGTCATGCCATCTATATGCAGTTTGATATCTTGATTCTTATTAAGCATCTTACAGTATCTTTCTCAAAGCTTCGAAAAGTTTCGCAACATCAACTGGCTTTGCGATATGCTCGTTCATGCCAGCCTCAAACGCTGCAGCCCTATCCTCGTCAAATGCATTAGCTGTCATTGCGATAATTGGGATGTTCGCAAGCTCACTATTTTCAAGTTCTCTGATAGCCTTGGTTGCTTCATAACCATTCATACGAGGCATTTGAACGTCCATAAGTACGATATCATAATAACCAGGTTCTGACTCGCGAACCTTGTCAAAAGCATCTTGTCCGTCCTCAGCCTCCTCAATAGTAGCACCTGTCTCGGAGAGGATCTCGGTCGCGATTTCACGGTTGAGCTCGTTATCGTCAACAAGGAGGATACGCTTGCCGTCAAGCGTAATCTCTGTAGCTTCCTGCTCCTCCACAGCCTCTGCGCGGCGAAACTCCTCAAAGTCACCAGTAAACTTCTTGAATTCCAACTCAACAGTAAATGTTGAACCGACACCAAGTTCACTTTCAACATCGATGTTGCCGTGCATGATGTCAACGAGGCGCTTGGTAATTGACATACCAAGGCCAGTACCTTGGATGCCCTCAATCGCATCATTCTTGTCACGCTCGAATGAGTCAAATACGTGATCAAGGAACTCCTCTGTCATACCGATACCATTATCGGCTACAACAAATTTATAGCGAACTCTGCTCTTGTCGCTAGCGATAAGTTCGCTGATTATAACGTCAACTTTGCCGCCATTTTCGGTATACTTAACTGCATTGGAAATGATATTGAGAAGAATCTGGTTTACATGCAACTCATCGATGTATGCATACGGATTCTCAATGCTTTTAAGTTCAACGTTGAGTTTGATATCCTTGTCCTTCGCAAGGTCACCGAGGATGACAGTGAGCCTGTCAGCTGCCTCGCGTACATCAACAGGCTCAGTCTCAATTATAACCTTGCCGTTTTCAATACGCGCCATATCAAGGATGTCATTGATAAGGCCAAGGAGGTGTGTGCCAGATGCTTGAACCTTGTCAAGACAATCCTCAACCTTTTCCTTGTCATCCGAATTCTTCTTGGCCATGTTTGTAAAGCCCAAGATAGCATTCATAGGTGTACGGATATCATGAGACATGTTAAAGAGGAAGGATGACTTTGTCTTGTTCGCAATCTCGGCGGCCTCACGAGCCAACTCGAGTTCGCCCTGAACTTCCTTCTCCTTCTTAATCTGGTCATCTATATTGTGGAAGCCAACGAGTATATATGAATCAATTTGATCGCTCTGTGGCACAACTAGTTTCATTTGACAATAGACATACTCTCCACCAAGGAGGAATCTAAAGTCAACATAATACTCTGAATTTCTCTTGAAAGCGTATTCAAGTCTGTCGCGCGTAAATGCTGCTACAAACTCCTCGCGATCGTCCTCAAAAACAGCCGTCGTTGCAAGTTCGTTTATGAACTCTCTGAAGTTATTAATCTGAGAAGAAGGCTTGCCAAGGACGTCAGCAAAATAGTGCTCACCACGATAAACTGTGATACTACCAGTTGTAGAATCGGCAAGCATTACCATCTTGTAGTCGTTAGAAAG
>JAUNQL010000115.1 GCA_030536195.1 Clostridia bacterium
GCCTATGAACACCGTCAATGTGAAATACCATATCGAGCCCTCGAATGAATACACCAGAGACAGTATCCATGGAACAATGATCGTATTAGCTAAGATAGGAGGAATGCTAGCAAGCATTCTTCTTTTTCTTAACAAATATGTTCCGTATGCTCCAATTAAAGTCGCGAGTGCTCCGAAGATTACATCTAGTGGCATGCATCCCGTAATGATATTCGAGATAAGGCATCCAACGAACAATCCCGGAATAGCTGCAGGTGTAAAGATTGGCAGTATAGTAAGAGCCTCCGACAATCTAATCTGAATTACTCCACTCGCCAACCCGAACATATTGGAAATGACTGTTAGAATAATATAGAGGGCCCCAATCAGGGCCCCCTGTACAACAATAGAAGTTCTATTATTCACCCTATTTTTCTTCCTGTTCCTTCTTGTATGCTGCGATTACCTTTTCAGCAAGGTTAGGCTGCAGTACATCATATCTTGAGAACTCGAGCTCGAATGAACCTCTTGCCTGAGTCATCTGTCTCAGTTTGATAGCATAATCAAAAAGTTCTGACTGAGGTGCTTCTGCATGAACTACGATGTTGTTTCCAACCTGATCCTGTCCAAGCATTGTACCTCTGATGGATGCCATTCCACCGATAACGTCTCCAACGTAGTCAGTAGGAACTGTGATGTCGAGCTTCATGATAGGCTCGAGCAGTACTGGGTTAGCCTCAACGATACCCTTCTTGAATGCCAGCGAAGCGGCAATCTTGAATGATACTTCGTTGGAGTCTACTTCGTGGTATGAACCATCGTAGAGAACAGCCTTGATGTTCTGTACTTTGCATCCAGCGAGAGGTCCCTTCTCCATGCACTCGAGAAGTCCCTTCTCAACTGCAGGTACGTAGTTCTTAGGAACGGATCCACCGAACAGTTCCTCTGAGAACTCGAGGCCCTCTTCCTGTGATGGTGAGAATCTGATAAGAACATCTCCGTACTGACCAGCACCACCAGACTGCTTCTTGTGCTTACCCTGAACGTCGGATGTTCCTCTGATTGTCTCTCTGTAAGCGATCTTCTGAGGAACTGCTACAACGTCTACTTTGTATCTATCTTTCAGCTTAGCCTTGATGATGTTAAGCTGCATGTCTCCCTGTCCACCGAGCAGAGTCTGATGTGTCTCAGCATTTCTCTCGAGAACGAATGTTGGATCTTCTTCCATTAACTTGATGAGTCCCTGAGCCATCTTCTCATCTTCGTTCTTGTCTGCTGCTTCAACTGCTAAGAAGTAGCATGGTCTTGGGAAGTTGATTGCTGGGATTGTAACTGGCTTAGCTTTGGCACTGAGAGTGTCACCAGTCTTAGTATTCTGCAGCTTACCAAGAGCTACGAAGTCACCAGCAGGAACGCTGTCTGCCATCTCCTGGTTCTTACCTCTTACGAAGAATACTGAACCGAGCTTCTCAGCCTTCTCTGATCTGTGGTTGTATACATCAGCACCAGTCTTAAGTGTACCGGATACTACCTTAGCGTATGAAATCTTTCCAAGGAATGGGTCAGCGAGTGTCTTGAATACATAGAGTACGAGATCGCCATTAGGATCGCACTTAATCTCGCCGTCCTCAGTAACTGTTACGTAATCAGTTGGAGCTGGAACGTACTTGCACAGTGCATCGAGTACGTCAGCAACGCCGTCGCCTGTTATTGAGCTGCAGTTAAGAATTGGCATTACGTCTCCGGAGTTGATTCCGATACCAAGTCCCTTAGCAAACTGCTCGTCTGTAAGTGAGCCGTTCTCGAAGTATGCATCCATCAGTTCTTCGTCAGAACCTGCGATTGCTTCTTCAAGAGCTTCTCTATCGTCAAGAGTTACACATGCAGGTCCGAACTGATTCTGGATTGCTGCAACTGTATCATCAACGCTGCCCTTGTCAGTCTTGTTGATTACGAAGAATGTTGGTGCGTTGTACTCCTTAACAAGGTCGAAAGCCTTCTCTGTTCCAACCTGAATTCCTGCAGATGCGTCTACCATAATGATTGCAGTTGCACCAGTTGAAAGTGCTGCTCTAGCTTCACCTGCATAATCGAAGAATCCTGGAGTATCTACGAAGTTCAGCTTAATACCATTGAACTCAACAGGAACGATTGTCTGGGAAATAGTGAATCCCTTTTCAATCTCCATCTTCTCATAGTCAGATACAGTGTTACCATCTTCTACTTTTCCCAGTCTGCTGATAACCTTAGTGTTCAGCAGGCCTGCTTCAAGGAAAGTTGTCTTGCCGCTGCCCTGGTGTCCGAGCAGTACGATGTTGCGAATCTTGTCGCTTGAATAACCTTTCATGTGTTCCTCCTAATATATATTTTTCGTTTAATAATGTCTTATTTAGAATTCAGCGTTTCCTGGTGTTCTTGGGAACATCTGAACGTCTCTGATATTGCCTATGCCAGTCATGTACATCAGGATACGGTCAAAACCAAGTCCGTAACCTGCATGCTTAACGCCGCCGTACTTACGTAGGTCGAGATACCATCCGTAATCCTCTTCCTTGAGTCCCATCTCCTTAATTCTCTGAACGAGAACGTCGTATCTCTCTTCTCTCTGGCTGCCTCCGATAATCTCTCCAACACCTGGAACGAGCATGTCCATAGCAGCTACTGTCTTGTTATCGTCATTGACTCTCATATAGAAAGCCTTGCAGTCCTTAGGATAATCTGTTACGAAGATTGGCTTCTTGAACACTTCCTCAGTGAGGTATCTCTCGTGTTCAGTCTGAAGCTCAAGTCCCCATTCAACTGGATACTCGAATTTCTTGCCGGACTTCTGAAGAATCTCAACAGCCTCTGTATATGTTACATGACCGAAGTCGTTCTTAACGATGTTATCCAATCTCTCGAGCAGTCCCTTGTCCATGAAATTGTTGAAGAACTTCATCTCCTCTGGGCATTTCTCAAGTACTGTATTGATGATGTGCTTAATCATTGCCTCAGCAACTTCCATGTCTCCCTTGAGGTCACAGAATGCCATCTCTGGCTCGATCATCCAGAACTCGCTTGCGTGTCTTGCAGTGTTGGAGTTCTCAGCTCTGAATGTAGGTCCGAATGTGTAAACATTCCTGAATGCCAAAGCCATAATTTCTGCCTCGAGCTGTCCCGATACTGTCAGGTTAGCCTTCTTTCCGAAGAAGTCCTGTGAATAGTCGATATTGCCCTGCTCATCGCGTGGGAGATTGTCGAGATCGAGTGTAGTTACCTGGAACATCTCACCTGCTCCCTCGCAGTCACTGCATGTAATCTCAGGTGAGTGCGAATAGATGAATCCTCTGTCCTGGAAGAATTCATGAATAGCGTATGCTGCTACACTTCTTACTCTGAATACTGCAGAGAATGTATTGCTCCTTGGTCTAAGGTGTGCAATCTCTCTTAAGAATTCCATTGTATGTCTCTTCTTCTGAAGAGGATAATCAGGATCTGAATCTGCCTCAAGAACAATCTCTGTTGCCTTTATCTCGAATGGCTGCTGTGCTTCTGGAGTGAGCTCCATAACACCCTTAACCATGATTCCAGCTGAGAGGTGGAACTTGCTTACTTCGTCAAAGTTAGCAATCTTATCTGCCTCATATACAACCTGAACCGGCTTGAAATATGTACCATCATTCAGTGAGATGAAGCCGAACGCGTTAGAGTTACGATTACCTCTAACCCAGCCTCTGACAACGACTTCCTTGCCACCATATTCTTCCTGATTTTTAAATAACTCTCTTAACTCGATATCTTTCATTTTCTTTTTATTTCTTCCTTAAAAATACAAATAGGCTAGCTTAAACCACTAGCCTAAAAATTATAT
>JAUNQL010000116.1 GCA_030536195.1 Clostridia bacterium
GGAGCTCCTTCAAGAGGATCTGCTTTAACATCTAATCTTAAAGCTCTTCTTTTGTAATCTACATCTTTCCACTTAAAATTTTGTCTATTTTTTTTAAGTTTTTTTGCAGCAAAAAGTCCCGGCATAATTTTTCCTCGAATTTTTTATATTAAAAAACATATCTAAGAATCCACCGCTGCGATTTATACTACAATCTTATAGTACAATCTAAATTCTAAGATATAAATCAGTAAATAATAATCAATAGATAAACAAGTTTATCTAAAAGAAGATATCTTGAAATAATATTAAAAATCTTGACAAAAAGCACACATAGTCAAGTTATAACCAGTACAGATATCTTATGATAATCTATATATTTTAACCTTTATAAAGGTATGTATTTAATATATTAATAAAAAAAGTAATTTTTAAAATGAAATAAATTAAAATAAAATAGCTTGGAAGCTATTTTAAAATAATATTATCAATATTATGTTGTCTATTAGCTAATAATTTAGCTCTTTCAATATTAATTCCATTTTTACCGATAGCAATACGTTTGTTGGTATTGTCTGCTGTGACAATAGCTATTTTTTCACCTGACTGTTTTTGACTTATTTTAACAGACTGTAACTTTGCAGGGGATAAAACATTTTTGATAAAAATTATTGGATCCTCATCTAATTCAATGATCTCAACACTTTTATCTACTGCTCTTTGAACTTTAGAAACAGAACTTCCACCTTTACCAATAGCAAGCCCCATGTCACCTTTCTTAACAATGAAAGTGACCTTTCCATGTTCATCATCGATAATGCAATCTTTAACCATTGCTCCAGTCATACTTTCGAAAAGAGCTATGAATCTAATTTCATTTGCACTAAGTTTAATAGACACTTAAATCTACCTCAAATCATCTAATATTGTAGAATCTCCTGGATCGTTAACGATTAATGTAGCAACTGTGAAAGGTTTACCACAAACAGACCCTAAATCTACACTAGTTCCATCATATACAACAAATGGAATTTCGGAAAGATTTGCATAATATTCAACATCTTCAATAAGTTCTTTAGGAGCGTTAGCAGCAACAACAACGAGTTGACCTTTTCCTAATTTTAAAGATTGAATTGATTTTTCAGAGCCTAAAGTTACATCACCAGTATCGACAGCTACTCTGATTCCTCTATCTACGTCCATCATCTAGCCTCCTATTCTTTTTTATAATCCATTTTGACACCGACAGAACCGGTACCAAGAGGTATTGGTTGTCCAATAATAATATTTTCGATGATACCTGTTAAATCATCCACTTCACCACGAATACTTGCGTGTAGTAAATGTTTACCAGTTTCTTCAAAAGCTGCACGAGCCAAAACACTTGATTTTTCACCACTAATACCATGTCTTCCAATAGATTTAACAACACCTTCGGAAGTCATAATATCTGCAACCAGCATAATGTGTCTTACATCAACACTAAGACCTTGTTCTGAAAGGGTTTTTTGAGCTTCGTTAATAATTGACCTGCGAGCAGCTTCAATACCCAAAATTTGACCAATTTCATGAATATTGTTAGTGGTAGTTCTTACTTGGTCAATACCATCCATAGTGAGAACTTCTTTAAGATTGGATCCTTCAGTGTGAATAATCCATTCTTCATCACGACGAATAATGACTCTTCCAATATTTTTAATACCACTAATTTGCAAATCACGGAATTTATCTGCTAAAAGACGAAGTTCTCTAATAATGAAATCAGAATCTGTCTTGTTGCTGGATAAAACAATATTATCCCCATTAATTGTAGCTTTTTTAAATGTTTTTAAGATTTTTGCATCAATCTCTTCCCTGTTGAGTCTTTTTTCTTCAATTTTCTTATTATCCAAAACAGCTTCAACTTCCATGGTTCCATAATTTAAATTGAAATCTGAAAGAATATCGTTAATAGTGCTTTTACCAATTTTATTAGCTAAAGTTCTAACAAATTCTTCATCATCCCGTTTATCTTCAGTGAAATAAATATCCATAGTTGGAGTTTTGATTTTTTCTCTAGCATCTACAATTTCAATAAGTCTTGGAAGACCTAATGTTACGTTTAACTCAGTTACCCCTGCATAGTGAAAAGTACGCATAGTCATCTGAGTACCCGGTTCACCTACAGATTGTGCAGCTACTGTTCCAACAGCCTCTCCAGCTTCAACATGAGCTCGGTCATAGGCCTGTTTAAGTTTAATTATGAGTTTGCGTAATTCATCATCAGTTAAATTTTTACTGATATAATGTTCAGCTAAATCTTTGATATAACTATCTGCAAAATCAATACCAAGATTTTTAGTTTCGTTGATCTCGGTAATCATGCCCCTAATTTTAGTTATAATTTCATCCATAGTTACACCTATTTACCTTCCATCCTAATTTCATCAATAAGTTTATCCAAGTTTGCCGGCTTACCAAAGTCAGATTTTGCCGGATCCACACCATCTTCACCGAACATGGTCTGAATAACATTTCCTTGGTTATCAGTAACAAGTCCAGTAGACTTAACTTGTAAATCCTGTAGTGCATTAACAAGCCTTCTTTGCATGTAACCAGACTGAGCGGTACGGATTGCTGTATCTACAAGACCTTCTCTTCCACCCATTGCGTGGAAGAAGAATTCGATTGGATCAAGTCCGGATTTATAACTTGAGTGAACAAATCCTTTTGCCTTTGCCCCTAACTCACCTTTTTTGAAGTGAGGTAAAGTTCTATTAATGTATCCTCTTTCAATACGTCCACCCCTAACTGCTTGTTGTCCTACACAAGCAGTAATCTGAGTAAGGTTCAGCATTGATGCTCTTGCACCAGTACGTGCCATTACAACAGAGTGATTTTCAACAGCCATTACATGGTCATAAGGATCATCAGGATATTGTTTACCCATGTTAAGATAATGTTCTGCGATCTGACCAGACATATCCCTAGCTTCCCCAAGAACTTGCATGATTTTCATCTCTAATGTTTCTTCAAGACTTCTACCAGGCAGAGCTTCAAGGTAACCTTCTTCATAAGCCTCAACAAGCTTATCTACTTCATCCATCTTATTTTGTAAATGCTCATTAATACGGTCTTGAGCTTCTTCAGGAATTTCTTCATCGTTTAAGGAAGTGGTAATTCCAGTTTTCATGATTCCACAGATAGCAAGGTCAGTGGACCTATCTAAGAATTCTTTAGCTCTTCCAGGACCATACTCTTTAACAATTTTATCCAATATTTTACCTGAGAAGGATCCGTATGCACTCTCATCTATTACCCCTTGTATGAGAATACCGTTTTTAATGACAACTTCCGCATCTTCAGGAGGGTAAACAACAGGACATTTGGAAATTTCAGCACTGTAAGATAAGTTTAAATCGTTAGGCAATAATAAAGAGAACAATTCTTTACCAGTCCATTTTTCACCTTTTTCTTTGTAGATGAATGAATCTTCATTTCCATTAGAATCATATTTTAAAATCCACTGATTTGATTTGAACTCAGGAATTTTAAGGTGAGATTTTCTGATAATTTGTAAAGCTTGTTCTTCACTGAATTCGACCCCATCACGAGTTAAAAGATATGCACCGGAAATGTGATCGTGAATAGCACCAATAATCGGTCCTCCAAACCTTGGAGACAAAATATGTTCTTGTACACGCATTAATGATTTTGCTTCAGCACGGGACTCATCAGTTTGGAATACATGCATGTTCATTTCGTCCCCATCAAAATCCGCATTGTATGGAGGACATACACATAAGTTTAATCTGAAAGTTTTGTAAGGTAAAACCCTTACTTCGTGCG
>JAUNQL010000117.1:0-1097 GCA_030536195.1 Clostridia bacterium
CATACGCTTCCTATGAAGCGATGGTCGTCGGCGTTCTCAAAACCTGTCTGGAGTGTATTGTGATCGATGTAAGCGACTGAGAGTTCAGTCTTGACTCTGTCGATGCCCATTGCCTCAAGTTCGAGGTAGGCCATAGTGCCTGTAGCATCCTGTGTGAGAGTCTGGTCTATGCGGATTCCAATTTCCTCACCGACGTTCATCTCTCCGCATACGAGATGGTTTGCGATGATTTTTTGACTTAATGTCTGTCCCACGAGTTGTGTTCTCCTTTAACAAACTTGTTTGTCTTTTTAACAAACTTTGTTATATATTATTACAATCTTGTACATATGTCAATAATCTTAAATGTTAATAAAATAATAATACTATATATTGCGTAAGGGGCTTGATTTTGGTATAATATCTAGTGTATTTCTAGAATTATGCCACAAAGGAGAAACGTAATGGAATATTTACAGGCGATTATCTTAGGTGTTGTTCAAGGACTCACTGAGTTTTTACCAATATCAAGCAGTGGTCACTTGACAATCTTTCAGCATCTAATGGGAATAGGAGGAGAAGGCTCCTTAACACTTGAGGTCTTCCTCCACATAGGTACGTTGATAGCAGTAATAGCTGTCTACTACAAAACCTTCCTTGACATGATCAAGGAGATGGGCCGCTTCATCAAGGATTTGTTCACGGGCAAACTCCGTGGCAGTGAACCATCAGAGGACCGACACATGCTCTACATGTTCGTCATCTCTTGTTTGCCACTGCTCCTCATCCTTTGCCCAATAGGCAATGATATGAAGCTCAAGGATTTCGCTGAAATCCTTGCTGGCAACGATGCGGCACTTCTTATCGTTGGTATCGCACTTCTTGTAACAAGCGTACTTCTTTTCTCCGGCACGTATGTGTCCAGACATAGGGACAACATCCGTGGTAGAGTGGAAACAAAGGATGCGATTATCGTAGGTGTAACTCAGCTCTTTGCAGCTGTCTTCCCAGGACTTTCACGTTCTGGCTCAACAATCTCCGCTGGTATGCTCAGCGGCGTTGAGAAGAACTACATGGTACGCTACTCATTCGTACTTGGCACACCTGCCGTTATCGCA
>JAUNQL010000117.1:1107-3804 GCA_030536195.1 Clostridia bacterium
TCGCAGCAACAGTGCTTGAGTTTAAGGACCTCCTTGAGGAGGGTAGCAACCTCGCCATCAGCACAGGTCCAATAGTTATCGGCATCATCGTTGCTGCAATCGTCGGCGTGCTCAGCATCAAGCTTTTGGAAAAGCTTGTTAAGACCGACAAGTTTATCGTATTTGGCTACTACTGCGTAATCGTTGGTATTATCGCAACAGTATTTGGAATCATTGAATTAGTTTAGAGGTGAAATATATGGCTAATACTCAGAAAAAGCCGGCTCAGAAAAAAGCACCGGCACAGAAAAAGCCAGCACCAAAAAAGAATACCCAAAATGGCAAGATGTACATAGAGAAGGAGAAGTCAAGAGAGGCTACGCGTCAGCGTAACGCCATCATTCTCTTCGCAGTATCTGCATTTATCCTCTGTGTAACACTCATACCAGGTGGTAATGTTTGGGCTGCACTTCAAGGCGTAATATTTGGCCTCTTTGGCGTATGTTCATTCGTATGGCCTTTTGTTTTGATGTACCTTGCAGTTATGCTGTCTCTTGACAAGCCAATAGGCAACCTTCGTTTCACAGTTACAGTTGCCTCCATCCTTGTAATACTCATCAGTGGCGCAGTATATGTCTTCGCTTGCGATATGGAAATTGAATGCTTCGCTGATTTTTGGGAGGGCATTAAGGATTCATACATGCTCGGTAAAGCATCTGCAAACGGCGGTGCAATTGGTGCAATAATCGGTGGCATCCTCCTTTGGCTCTTTGGTTCTAAGGTGCCTGCTGCCATCACAATTATCATCCTTTGCTTCGTATTCTTGATGCTCGTCACTGGAACAACATTGATTGGCTTCTTTAGGTCAATGTGGAAGCCAGTAGAGGTAGGCGGCAAGGCCGCTGCAGAGGGCTATGAGACTGCTCACCGTGTAATTGAGGAGAAGCGTGAACAGAACAAGTTCAATCCTAACGTTGACTTGGGTCCTGAGTACGTTGATCCAAACGCACCAAGTGCTGAATATGACGATGTAGAGGCCAAGACAAAGCGTCAGCAAAAGAAGAAACTCAAGGAAGCACCAGTCGTACCAGACGAGGAGCTTGACCTTGAACCACTCAAGCCAATTGACCTTACAACAACAGAGGAGAAACCATCAGTTCTCCTTGACGACATAATTAAGAAGGCTGCTGCACAAAATCAGCCTAAGGTAGAGGAAAAGGTAGTAGAGGAGCCAACTCTCGCTGAGTATGACGAGACTGAAACTAACCCATACAAGTTCCCACCACTCACATGTCTCTCAGCACCTAAACTCAACCTCAATAAGGACTCTGAGTCCGAGATGAAGGACAACGCTGAAAAGCTCATCTCTGTACTCAAGAGTTTCGGCGTAGAGACAACGCTCGTTGATATCTGTCGCGGACCGTCAGTTACGCGATACGAGCTTGCACCAGCACAGGGCGTGCGTATCAGCAAGATCACAGGTCTTGCCGATGATATCGCACTCAGCCTCGCTGCTACAAGCATCCGTATCGAAGCTCCGATACCAGGCAAAGCTGCCGTAGGTATCGAGATTCCAAACCAGGGACGCGACGCTATAAATCTTCGTGAAATCCTAGAATCCAAGGAGTATCAGGACAGGGTTAAGAAGAGCAAGCTCACAGTAGCTCTCGGCCGTGGAATCACGGGCGAAATCCAGACAATGGACATCGCCAAGATGCCACACATCCTTGTTGCAGGTACAACTGGTTCAGGTAAGTCAGTTTGCATGAATGGCATGATTCTCTCCATTCTCTACAATGCAAACCCTGACGAAGTTAAGTTTGTAATGATTGACCCTAAATCCGTAGAACTCACAGGATACAACGGTCTTCCACATATGCTCATCCCAGTAGTAACTGATCCTAAGAAGGCATCTGGTGCCCTCGCATGGGCAGTTAAGGAGATGCTCAATCGATACAAGGCATTCTCTGAAAACAACGTTCGTGACATCGCTGGATACAATGAACTTTCACTTATGGATTCAGACAAGAAGCCAATGCCACAGATTGTCATCTTCATCGATGAGTTTGCAGACCTTATGATGGCTGCAGCCAAGGACGTAGAGGACTCTGTCTGCCGTTTGGCACAGATGGCTCGTGCTGCTGGTATGCACCTTGTAATCGCAACTCAGTCACCACGTGTTGACGTAATCACTGGCCTCATCAAGGCCAATATCCCAAGCCGTCTTGCACTCAAGGTTTCAAACGGTACTGATTCACGTATCATCCTTGATATGATGGGTGCCGAGAAACTTCTCGGCAACGGCGATATGCTCTTTAACCCAGTTGGTGCATCAAACCCAATCCGTATTCAGGGTTGCTTTGTACCAGACAACGAGATCAAGAGCGTAATTGATTTCATCAAGGAACAGAACGCTGAAACAACATACAGTGAGAGCGTAATGGAGGAAATCGAGCGCCACGCAAGTGCCGCAGAGGGCTCCAAGAAAGCCAAT
This sequence comes from Clostridia bacterium, assembly GCA_030536195.1. Classification (GTDB taxonomy): domain Bacteria; phylum Bacillota; class Clostridia; order Oscillospirales; family Acutalibacteraceae; genus UBA1227. The sequence goes on from JAUNQL010000117.1 coordinate 3,581, forward strand.
ATCGATGGCCCTGGTGGCGAGGACGACGGCGACGCACTCCTTCCACAGGCAATCGAGGCAGTAGTAACTGCAGGACAAGCATCTACTACTCTCATTCAGCGCAAGCTCAAGGTTGGCTATGCACGTGCAGCGCGCATTGTTGATGAGCTTGAGGAGCGCGGTATCGTAGGCCCATTTGAGGGCTCCAAGCCACGTCAGGTTCTCATCACCAAGAACCAGTGGCT
>JAUNQL010000118.1 GCA_030536195.1 Clostridia bacterium
CGGCAGAATGACAAAACGGAAATTCTACGAGTGCTACAACGCATGGAAAGCTCATGCAAGCAAAGGAAACACATACAAGGTGATAACTCGTATGGATCAATATGTAAAATCGTTATGGGAGGACACGCAGGATGAAAGTCAAAAAGCTTGAAGGTACGATATTCGAGCGCAGCATCATCGAAAACGCTGCTGAACAGGCAGCGAATAACCAGGCGGCAATCGACTACAACATTATGATGGGAAACCTTGAGGACCCGGAAGAAGAGGAGGAAACTGAAAATGCCTAAGAAAAAGACCGTTGAGGAAGTTCAGCATTCACCGAAGTTCAGCACCGTGAAAGGCTATTACGATAGCGGGAAATGGGCAAAGAAAGCTGTCCGCAACGCTGTGGTTAAGGCTTGGATCACGGCTGACGAGTATAAGGAAATCACCGGAGAGGATTACGAATGAAGCAGACGATCACACTGGAAACCAAGGAAGTCCGCAGCATCATTGCAAAATTCCTCGGTCTGAAAGAGGATGACGTAATCCCCAACAGATACTCATTCGCTGTGCAGAACATTTCTGCGGAAGAGATTGAGAAGAAACTGAAAGGCCATTCAGATGATCCGAATATATAAAAACAAAAGGCCGGATGTGGAGCAGGCTCTGAAAGTCAATGACGGATATTGCCCGTGTGCTATTTCCCGCAATGAGGACACGAAGTGCATGTGCCGTGATTTCCGTGAAATGCGAGAAGGAACCTGCCCTTGCGGACTCTATCGTAAAGAGCGGAGCACACCTCCGCTCGATGATCCGAACGAACGCAGGTACTCCGGCTTGACAGCGGAGGATTGATATGAGCATTGTTGAAAAAGCCACACAATGGATGGAGGAACGAGCCAATAATGACTATTACGGTTATTCTTGGGGAGGATGGGGACCGCAGGACTTCGACTGCGGTCATGCGATAATTACCGCATGGGAAACCGCAGGAGTGCCCGTCAAGAGCAGCGGAGCTGTCAATACGGAAACGATGTATGATGTGTTCATCCGGCTCGGCTTCGTGGACGTGACCAGTTCCTGCAATCTCGCCACCGGAGAAGGAATGATCCGTGGCGATGTGCTCCTCAATCGAGCCTACCATACCGCACAGATCACTGAGCCTGGTAAGTTGGTTCATGCGAGATCTTCGGAAGGTAATAGCACTCCCGGAGATCAGAACGGGAACGAATTCAAAGTCCAGGACTACTTCAACTATCCGTGGGACTGCGTACTCCGGTACCCGGAAGAAGCTGCAGCGGAAGAAGAAGTCGAAGAAGTAAAACCGTCCCTGTTGGACAGGATAAAAGAAGCATTGACTGGCAGAAAAAAAGAAACCGCAGAAACGGAATCTGCAGCAAAGCCAATCACAACAGTTAAATATATGCCGGGTACTTTCCCTCTCCTCACCATAGCCTTGCAGGATGAGTGCAGAGAAGACGTGAAAGCATTCCAGTCCCTTTACAATCTGCGCTTCGCATCTAACCCCATCAAGGTGGACGGATACTACGGCCCCAAGTGCAATGAGGCATGCAGAGCCGTTCAGAAAGCGTATGGATTACTCGTGGACGGCGAGTGCGGAAAAGACACATGGACTGCGCTGATCAACGGGAAGAACTGAGGAGGAAATCATGATAACAATCACCTGGCAGACAATCATCACAGCCGGAGCCGTCATTGCGGCACTGGCTGCAATTTTATCCAAGTACAACAAAGGGTATGACTTTATCAAAAGGCAGAACCTGCAGGACGATGAGATCAAAGCCTTACGTGCCGAACAGACCATCATTCTGAAGGGAGTACTCGCCTGTCTGAAAGGCTTGAGTGAACAAGGCTGTGACGGCCCTGTTCACGAAGCCGAAAAAGAGATAGAGCAATACCTCATCCAAAACAGAGCCACAACAGTGTAAAGGAGTAAGCTATGAATATCATAAGCAGCTACATCAATCAGATCATCATGGTTTTGTTTCTCGCAATAGCAGCCTTCCTCGGAACCCAGGCGAAGAAGCTCTATCAAAAGTATGTGACCACAGAGGTCAAGCAGTCCGTCTGCAAGACGGTTGTGCGCTTCGTGGAGCAGGTGTACAAAGACCTGCACGGAGAAGAGAAGCTACACAGAGCCATGCAGAGAGCATCGGATATCCTTCTCGACTACGGAATCTATATTACAGAGGAAGAGCTTGTATCCCTCATCGAAGCAGCCGTAAACGAATTCAATGGCAGCTTCAGCAAACCGAAAATTCCTCCGGACAATACTGAAAACACGGAAGAGGAATTTGACATCGATGAGATACAGAACACCTCGCAGGAACCGATGAGAGATCGTGAGTAAATAATAGGCCAAGGGTAATCCCTTGGCCTTTCTTCTGTCCCCCAAAAGTCCCCCGTGAGAATTGCATTACAATGCGAATTTTGCAAGTTCTTGCAAGTCCACCAAACGGCAAAATAAAAGAAAAGTTCTTGAAATTGCTCTTTTCAGAGTAAAATCAAGAACTTTCCTTGGTGCTCCAACGGGGACTCGAACCCCGGACACCCGCCTTAAAAGGAATAATAAAACCGCAGAATACAGCCATTTTTTAAGGGTAGTCCCATGCAGTCCCACAAAGACCACTATTGTCTACTGGCTCTCGCCTTGGGAGAGAATATGAGCGTTCAGTTTCTCCGCAAGCTCAGACTTGTGCTTTCGGTTTTTGATGTGCGTGTAGATATCCTTCGTGACCACAATCGAGCTGTGGCCCATTGCCTCCTTCGCATCGAATTCCGAAACACCCGCCTCCTCCAGGAGAGTCGCATACTCGTGCCGGAACTGGTACGGAGTGATCTTCGGCTTATACCGGGTCCGGGTGTAGAGGTGACCGTTCTTCCCCCGGTGGGTGTAGACCTCCTCCTCGACCTCGCCGATCTGCCGACACCATGCAATCCACCGCTTGCGGAAAGCCGTGTGCGTGAGCGGTTCCTCGCCGCCAAAGACGAAACCTTCCCGTCCCTCCGGCAGAACGGCAACGAGCTTGTCCGGCATCTGAATCGTGCGGATGCCTGCAGCCGTCTTCGCTCTCTCTTTGATCTCGGCTTTGTTTTTCTCATAGGTGGCAACACGGCGAACGTGGATCACCTTCGCCTTCATGTCGATATCCTCCCACCGCAGACCAAGAAGCTCACCGTCACGGAGTCCGGTGTAATAGATCATGTAGGCAAAGAGTCCCATCTCACAGTCCGGCTTCACCTTTTTCAGCTGACCGTCCTCCGGAGGCTCTCTCCTCGTCTTTGACAGTCCCTTCGGAACGGTCACTGCAGAGCACGGATTATACAGCAGCTTCGACCCAGGCTGAACGATGGCATATTTGAACACCATGTTGAGCACGGTCTTCGTCCTGCGGACGGTGTCCTTCGCATAACCCTGTGAGGCACAGTAATCGATGAAGGACTGAATTCTGTCCGGTGTGACATCCTTGATATAGTACCCGGAGAAATACTCCTTTGCCCGTTTGAGGTGAGGCCCGTATGCAGCTCCGGTTGTTCCCTCGACCGACCGCTCGTGGAACTCCTCCCAGGCATCTGCGACCTCTTCAAATGTCGGCCCGTTGTCCACCTTTTCCTTATAGAGGAAAAGCTTCTGCGACAGAGCCTGCTTCGTTTTTGCGGAGATCTCATGGACCTTGCCATGCTCATCGGTGACCCTTTCAAT
>JAUNQL010000119.1 GCA_030536195.1 Clostridia bacterium
TTTTATTAAAATGATGATATAATGTATTATGTATTACTATGATTGAGAGGTCAATCTTATGCCTGCAAATGAAAAAACATCCAAATTAGCAAAAGATAGTATTCTGACTATTGTTTTAGCCGGAATACTTGTTGTCGCATATTTGTTGATACTTATGTATACCTTCAACAACTTAACTCAAGCTGCTGAAAACGAGATACTAAAATCAACATCCAATGCATCTATCAGCATTGCAAAGATTATCAACGCCGATAATTCTCAGCTCGGAGTTATCGCGGATGAACTAACTCAAAAATATAAGGAACTCAATCCTAATCGCGCTTTGGACCTAGATGCGGTCAAAGGCGAAATGATGGATTTCTTAAAGAAAAGCCAACCAGAAGACAGCGTTCAACTTGGCTTCTATTTCTCTGATTCAACCTATATGACCTCTCTAGGTGAAACAGGCGAAATTGACGATTATAAGGCATTTGAAAAGAACTTCTCAAACTCCGAAATGTTCTCAACAGACATTCAAAATGAAAAGTTTGAAAACTGTGTACACTTCTATAGAGAAATCAAAAACTTAAATGGCATTTCATTTGGTTATATTGTTTCAACATACAAGTACGATGAGACACTTTCTAGTTGCTATGACACAGCGGAGAAAATCAACGGACTTCACAATGTGATGTTCACAGGTAACGGCTCAATCGTACTAAACACTGATGTTAAAGGATCAGATTTTGAATCCGTTAGCAACTTATATGACTACCTCAAGAAAAAGCAATACAATGGCCATCTCCCATCAGTAGATGATCCACAAGGCTCAGCCTCAATTAACTCCTTCTACACAGATGTATCTAAAAATATCATTGCTATTGCACCTGTTTCAGAAATCGGCAACTTATACATCGCAAGAATTATGCCAACTAGCGCAATGCTTGCGGCAACAGGAAAACTCATAGTGTTTATGACACTTGCTTCTTTCCTCTTCTTCTTCATACTCATTGTTGTTGGATACAGGTACTACAAATCATTAACAGAGACATCCAACCGTATCAAGAACATTGCTTATACGGACCCTCTTACAGGCTATGCAAACTATGCCAAGTTTAAAGAAGACTGTGAGGACATCCTATCCACCGAAACCGATAAGACATTCTATATGACGTGTGCCGATATGGTAGGTTTCCGTTACATAAATGATGCTTTCGGTTATGAAACTGGTGACGAAATCCTCCTCAAGATTGCACAAGAGATGGATAGTCTCTTGCGCGACGACGAGATTTTTGCACGTATCTCCGGTGATAAGTTCGTTATCTTAACCGAGCGTAACTTTGCCAATACAGAGGACGAACCATTCGTTTATCTTCTCGCAGATCGCATCAGCTCAATCGGACCTCTTGCAAAGTCCCACATTAGAATTGAAGTTCAAATGGGTATCTACAGGATTCTCCCAGAGGATCTTGAGAACCTTTCAGTCAACGCTCTTTATGACCGCAGCCTCGTTGCTTTGTACTCTATCGGCCACACCGATTCAAGTGCAGCTGAATACGATGCTTCTATCTATGATGAGCAAATAGAACGTAAAGATATTGAGTCCCGCATGCACCAGGCATTAAAGGACGGCGAATTTAGAGTTTATGTTCAGCCAAAATACAGAACAAGTAATGCTAAACTTGCTGCCGGTGAGGCTCTTATTCGTTGGATTGATCCAAACAAGGGTATAGTCCCACCTATCAAGTTTATCCCACTCTTCGAGCAAAACCGTTTCGTACACGACGTAGACTTGTACGTAATGGAAGTTATCGCACGTTTCCAGAGGATGAGACTTAACGAGGGATTACCAGTTGTACCTATTTCCCTTAACATCTCCCCTGTTGAATTTACAATGCCTGGCTTCCGCCAGTCATATATAAGCATCAAGGATAAATATGATATCCCAGACAGACTCATCGAACTTGAGTTTACAGAGGGTATATTCTTTGATGACGAGGAACTCTTTAAGGACGTTATCCGTGAGTTCCATGAGCACGGTTTCTCTTGCTCAATGGACGACTTTGGTTCCGGTTACTCATCACTCAACATTTTAAAAGACTTGCCAGTTGATGTACTCAAACTCGACAAGCTCTTCTTCAGAGAGAGTGAAAACACTTCACGTGACCGCTCAATTATCCGTTCTGTTGTTGCAATGGCACGTTCTCTTAACATCAAGACAGTTGCCGAAGGCGTTGAAACACTTGATGTTGTTGAGTTCCTAAAACTTATCGGATGTACTCTCATCCAAGGCTACATCTATTCAAAGCCATTGCCACTTACCGAATTTGAAGAAAAACTCAACACAGAGAACATCGACACAGATGACGAGTTTGAGTTTGACTTTGATAAATTCGAAGTTGTTCCACTTGAGATGCCACTCTCAAGTAGTTTCGACGATTCACTCCGTAAGACATACGCTGGTATCATCGAAATCAACGCCGGTGGTAACATATATCATATGTACTACCCAGGCGAGCGCGATGTACAGTTTGATGTAATTCCAGAACGTGGATTCTACACATCGTTCTATGAGGACTTCATTCCAAAATATGTTCATCCAAAGGATGTTGAGAAGTGTAAGAAGGCCCTTAATGTAATGGCTCTCACCAAGCACTTTAAGACCAATACCGACCTAAATCTTGAGTATCGCCATATGCGCAAGAACGGCTCTTACTCCTGGATGAAACTCCATATTATCAAGGCCACCGGTGGACGTGAAGATAGCCAGATTTTCTTTGGCTACTTCAACATCATCGACGATTACAAGGAAACAGAGGAAAACCTCACAGCCGCTCAGAGCCGTTTCGCAGCTGCTTACTCCAACATCAACGGTGTTGTATTCGAGCTTAATCTTGAAAATGGCTTGATCGATATTCTTGAGACTCACTCATCACTGCTCAAGTCAGTTAAGGATGTTAACGATTACAATCAGCTCTACGGATTCATCTGTGAATTACTCCTTCATCCAGATTACAAGGAGTTAGTAGAAACCAAATGCAGGCTTGATAAAGTTCAAGAATATTTCAATAGTGAAACCAATACAGGTACGCTGAAAATTGAGGTTCAAGCTAAACCTTCTCGAAAGGTAAGCCGTTACAACTTCTACTCTGCAACATACTCACAACAGGCAGATAAGAATAAAATCCTCCTTATCGTTGAGGATATAACTGAAAGCAAAGTATTAGCAGGTGCTTCCAACTTGCGTCACTGCATAACAGATATCGCATTTGCAAATACATTTGATTCTATCTGTGCCATCAATCTTGAAAAGGATATATACACACTCGCTGTTTATCCATCAACAGGCAAGAGAAAAGCAAATGTTACAGAGGGCAGATATTCCATAAACTTTGCGCAGAGGCTCACTGACATGGTAAAGGATGAAGATATCAACACAGTATCTACCATCACCTCTCTCGAAGGCCTTAAGAATTTCTACGAAGATACATCAACAAGTGAGTTTAGGTACATTTTCCAGGAGCGCGAAAGCAAGGACAGCGATGAATATCACTGGAAAGAAGCTCTCCTTGTATCCACTCCAGAGGAGTATGGCCAAGACAAGCAAGTATATATCTTTACTCGAAATATCGATGAAATTCGTGAAACCGAAAAGAGCTTGAACGAGTACGCTCACAGACTCAGTTATGCACTCGCTATGTTTGACTATGCTTACACAGTTGACT
>JAUNQL010000120.1 GCA_030536195.1 Clostridia bacterium
ATGCAAGAAACGTGGCGTTCGTTTTTCTCGCCCTGGCAACGGCATTTGCCACCAGGTGCACCTTGAGCGCTTTGGCGTTCCAGGCAAGACCTTGATAGGTTCAGATAGCCACACACCAACCGGTGGTGGCATTGGCATGCTCGCTATGGGTGCCGGTGGCCTTGACGTTGCCGTTGCCATGGGCGGTGGTGAATACTACATCACAATGCCAAAGATGTTTAAGGTTAACTTAACTGGCAAACTCTCCCCTTACGTTGCTGCGAAGGACGTTATTCTCGAAGTGCTTCGCATTATGAGCGTTAAGGGTGGCGTTGGCAAGATTATCGAATATCAGGGACCTGGTGTTTTGACACTCTCAGTTCCAGAGCGTGCAACCATCACAAACATGGGTGCAGAGCTCGGTGCCACAACATCTATCTTCCCATCAGATGAGATTACCAAGGCATTCCTTGAGGCACAAGGGCGTGGCTCTGACTGGTCAGAGCTCAAGGCTGACGATGACGCAGTATATGATGAGGTTATTGAAATTGACCTTTCAACTCTTGAGCCACTCGCAGCAATGCCTCATATGCCAGATAACGTTCGCAAGGTATCTGAAATTGGCAAAATCAAAGTTGATCAGGTATGCATCGGCTCTTGCACCAACTCTTCACTTTCAGACATGCTCAAAGTAGCTGCTATTTTGAAGGGTAAGAAAGTTGCTCCAAACGTAAGCCTTGCAATCGCACCAGGCTCCAAGCAAGTTCTTTCAATGCTTGCTACCTGTGGTGCACTCACAGATATTATTGACGCCGGCGCTCGTGTTCTCGAGTCTGCTTGCGGCCCTTGCATTGGTATGGGCCAGTCACCAAACTCAGCCGGTATCTCACTCCGTACATTCAACCGCAACTTCGAAGGCCGTTCAGGCACTGCTGACGCAGGCATCTACCTTGTCAGCCCAGAAGTTGCAGCTGCCTCCGCTCTCACCGGTGTCCTCACGGACCCACGCGAGCTCGGCGAGCCACTTAACATTTTGATGCCAGAGAAGTTCCTCATCAACGACAACATGGTAGAACTCCCAGCAACACCTGAGGAAGCACCATCAGTTGAGGTTATCTACGGACCAAACATCAAACCATTCCCAGAGTCTAACGTACTCAAGGATGAGATTGACGCCCCTGCTATCTTGAAGGTCGGTGACAACATCACAACAGACCACATCATGCCAGCAGGCGCCAAGATTCTCCCTTATCGTTCAAATATTCCGTTCCTTTCACAGTTCTGCTTCAAGCAGTGTGACGAGCACTTTGCAGAGAACTGCAAAGCTGCAGGTCGTGGCTTTATCATCGGTGGAGCAAACTATGGCCAGGGCTCATCACGTGAGCACGCTGCCCTCGTTCCTCTCTACCTTGGAATCAAGGCTGTTATCACCAAGAGTTTTGCACGTATCCACGCTGCAAACCTCATCAACGCTGGTATTATGCCACTCACATTTGAGAATCCAGATGACTACGACAAGATTGATCAGGGCGACGCACTTGTACTTAAGGATGTATTTGCAAGCCTTGACAGCGGTAAATTTATACTTGTCGACGAGACTAAGGGTATAGAGATTCCACTTGTTGGAGTATTCACAGACAGACAGAAGGATATCCTCAAGGCTGGCGACCTCCTTCAGTACACGAAAGGAAATAAATAATAATGGATGAGAAATTGACACCAGCAGTTGACGCTGCTGTAGAACATTTTAGAGAGCTCCTCATTGACCAGCTTGACCGCTGCGACAGAATGGCAGCAGATAGCGGTAAGGTGGACTTCTCCACCCTCGATGAGATTAAGATTGGTATCTGCGGTGGTGACGGCATCGGCCCTATCATCACAAAGGAAGCTATGAGACTCCTTGAATTCCTCCTCGCCGATGACGTTGCATCAGGCAAGATTAAATTCAAGGTAATCGACGGTCTCACAATCGAGAATCGCCTTGCATGTGGCAAAGCAATTCCAGATGACGTTTTAGCGGAAATCAAGGAATGTCCTGTTCTCCTCAAGGGTCCAACAACTACACCAAAGGGTGGCACAATGGAGAGCGCAAACGTTGCACTCCGCCGTGCACTCGACCTCTATGCTAACGTAAGACCTGTTGAGGTACCAGACCAGAACATCGACTGGATTTTCTACCGTGAGAACACAGAGGGCGAATATGTCCTCGGTTCTAAGGGTATTGAAATCCCTGAGAAACTCGCATTTGACTTTAAGGTAACAACTGACCTTGGCACCAAGCGTATAGTTCGTGCCGCTTGCGAGTATGCCCGTCAAAACGGCAAGACAAACCTTGCAATCGTAACTAAGGCAAACATCATGAAGAAGACAGATGGTAAGTTCTCCATCCTCGCTCATGAAGTTGCTGATGAATATCCTGAAATCACTGCTGAGGATTGGTATATCGATATTATGACAGCCAACCTCGTAAACGAGGCTCGTCGCAGTGAGTTCCAAGTATTTGTACTTCCAAACCTCTACGGTGACATCATCACCGATGAGGCAGCACAGATACAAGGTGGCGTAGGCACCGCTGGCTCTGCCAATATCGGTGACCACTACGCTATGTTTGAGGCCATCCACGGCTCAGCTCCTCGTATGATTGAGCGTGGTGATGGCGCATACGCAAATCCTGCATCAATGTTCAAGGCAACAGAGATGCTCCTTCGCCACATCGGTTACACCGACAAGGCAGATCTCCTCTCAAAGGCAATGACAATCTGCCTTGAGACAGAGAAGAAGTATGTAATTACCGGCAGAAACGATGGCGCTTCTTGCGAAGAATTCGGCAACTACATCATGGATACTGTAAAATCTCTAGAAAATTAGGAGAAATTGTTATGGGTTCAAAGTATATTTCAATTTCGGTAATTAAAAGACTACCACGTTACTACAGATTCCTTGGCATTTTAAAGAATGCAGGAATGGTTCGTATATCAAGCCGTGAGCTTGCTGACAGAATGGGTCTTTCGGCATCTCAGATTCGTCAGGACCTCAACTGCTTCGGTGGTTTCGGCCAGCAGGGATACGGCTACAATATCGAGAGCTTGCGCAATGAAATCGGCAAGATTTTAGGCGTAGACGCCGGCCTTAAGACTATCCTTATCGGCGCCGGCAACCTTGGCCGTGCGCTCGCAGTTCAGATGGACTTTGAGCAGCGTGGGTTCAACCTCATCGGTATATTTGACAAAAACGAAGCACTTGCCGGTCAAGTACTTCGCGGTCTCCCTATCCGCCCAGCTGCTGATATCGAGGACTTCTGTAAAGAGAACGGCGTAGAGGTAGCTATCCTCTGCATCCCTTACAACGAATCAGTTGAGAACATCGACCTTTATATGAGTTGCGGAATCAAGGGATTCTGGAACTTCTCACACTATAACATCAACGAAAAATATCCAAGAGCCATTGTCGAGAACATGCACTTCAACGACAGCCTTATGACTCTTTGCTATCAGGTGATTAACGCAGAATGAAACAATTAATGAGCCGTACGCCACTTGACATCATTCCCCATCCGGAGGGCTTTATCATCGTCATTCCAGATGGCCGTGATGCACATGGCAAGATGAAAATTTCATACCGCTTCTTTAACTTCACAACGCGTAAGATCCAGAAAGTTAAGCGTAACTTCTACGCTCAGTATAAGTTTGGACGCGGTTACGTTGAAATAGTTCAACAG
>JAUNQL010000012.1:0-1242 GCA_030536195.1 Clostridia bacterium
TTTGGCAACTATTGCTTTATCAAGCCTTCTACAGTCAACAAGGTAGCAATAGCCAACCTCTGTCTTGCCGTTATAAAACTTAACGTTGTTTATCTGAAGTTTGTTAGATGGTGTGCGCTTCTCAACAAAGTCAATTTTCTTTGAAAGTTGATAGAAGAGGATAGGAGATGTAATAACCATAATATTCCTCCTTAAAAATCAAGTTGAGCGATGAACTTATCTTGGAACTTCTCGTGGGATGCGAGCTCCACAAACTCAGCTTTGTTTGCAATGTACTCACACTTTTCATACTCATCGCGTGAGAGCAAGCAGAGTTTGGAACCCTCACCAGCGGCGTTGCCGACTGGCACTATCTTTTGGCGAAGTTCGCTTGGTATAAGACCTATGCGACAGGTTGAATCTGGATCCATGTAGTTGCCGAATGCACCAGCGATGATGACTTCCTTGATGTCGTCATAGGTGATGCCAAGCACCTCTGCCATAATCTCGATGCCAGCGGCGATAGCGCCCTTGGCGAGCTGGACTTCACGTATATCCTTTTGTGTAACATATACTTTGTCAGTAAGCATAAATGCTTTTGTACCTTCAATAGTTGTGATACGTGATAGGAGAGAACCTTCATACTTTCTCTCAAATCTGCCTGATGGCATAATCACACCTGTATCAAGGAGTACTCGGCAGAAATCAATGAGACCTGAACCACAGATGCCTTCTGCTTCCTTATTGTCAATTGTAGAGAATTTAAGCTCATCGGCTTCCATCCATACGTGATCAATGGCACCTGGCGCACCACGCATGCCACAGACAATTTTGGCGCCCTCAAATGCTGGACCAGAGGCAGTTGAGCATACAACAAATCTGTCTTTAGTTCCCATTGCCATCTCACCATTGGTGCCGATATCGAGAAGGAGAGTGTAGTCATCCTTTTCGTGGAACCTTGTTGCAAGGACTGCAGCAACAGTATCGGCTCCGATAAAGCCAGCAATTACTGGGATAAAGTAGATTGTAGCGTCCTCATTTAAACCGTCTATAATGCCCTTTGCTGGCATAGTGAATGAGCCATACTTTGTAGGCATATAAGGAATCTCAACAAGTGTTGTTGGATTGATACCGGCATAGATGTGCTGCATACAAGTATTACCAACTATTGTTATAGCGCAGACATCTTGAAGGTCTTTGCCGTTTTTCTCAACAATCTCTTTAACCATTTCACTAGTATTAGTCCACTCTGCATTCTGAGGT
>JAUNQL010000012.1:1252-4469 GCA_030536195.1 Clostridia bacterium
AACCATTTCACTTGTCTGGCTGTTGATGCATGATGCAATCTCATCAACGCCATTTTCAAGTGAATAGATACAGCGAGAGATTACATCTCCGCCGTATTTTACCTGTTCATTGAGTTCGCCAAGTGTATCAATAACATCTCCACTACAAAGATCAAGGAGGTAGGCAGCAACTGTTGTCGTACCAATATCAAAAGCGACGCCCAAAGGGCAACTAGAACTCTTGCTGTAATCAGCAAGAGGGGATGTCATATTACAATCTATACTAGTGCCACAACCGCATGTCATTACCTTTTCCTCATGCACACCAACGTCGTCTGGTAGGGTGACTACCATACCATCAACTACCTTGGTTGTGCATGCCTGCGCGCGATATTTTCTGCCATTTTCCTCAATGTCTACAAGACATTTTCCACATGTACCATTGCCTCCGCAAGGGTACTCAAAGCAGAGCTCGAGCGCGCGCTCGGCGTCCATAATTGTTGCACTACTTGATATAGTTATCTCTTTGCCAGATGGATTGAACTTGATTTTACAGTCCATAATATCCTCCTTGTAATAACGTAGGTATGTTACTTGTACGTTATTTGACATGTGTAAAATTACTCAAAATATATTACGCTACAAATTGTAGCATATATTTTTTTAATATGCTATAGTTTGTTAGTATATTTAACAGTTTTTTTAAAGTATAATATACGCGACTAAAAAATTTTTAGGAGGATTATTTAAATGGCAGATTTAGCAAAACTTAAGGAAGCTATGGGCGACCTTGAAGAGGACGTAGTTATTGAAATCGTTGACGAAGTAGTAGCATCTGGTGCAGATGCTCAGGCAGCAGTAGACGCTTGCTCAGCAGGTATGGACATCGTTGGTGACCGTTTCGCAGCTGGCGAGTATTTCGTATCAGACCTCATCTATGCTGGTGAGATCATGACAGACGCAGTTACAAAGCTTTCAGCTTTACTTGCTGATGGTGCTGGCGCTGGTGCATCAGCAAAGCTTATCCTTGCTACAGTTAAGGATGACCTTCATGACATCGGTAAGAACATCGTTAAGGCTTTCTTCGAAGCAGCTGGTTTCCAGGTTGTTGACCTTGGTATCGACGTTCCTGCTGACAAGATCGTTACAACTGCTAAGGAGCAGGGCATCAAGATCATCGCTTTAACAGGCGTTTTGACACTCGCTCTTGATTCTATGAAGGCTACAGTAGAGGCTTTTGAGGCTGCTGGTATGCGCGATGATGTTAAGATTCTCATCGGTGGTAACCCAGTATCAGCTGAGGCTTGCCAGGCTATGAAGGCTGACGCATGGGCTCACTCTCCAGCAGATTCTGTTAACATTTGTAAAGAATGGGCAGGTATGTAATAGATGATAGTTATTGGTGAAAAAATTAATGGTGCCGTTCCTAAAACTCGTGCTGCAATTGAGGCACGTGACAAGGACTACATTCAGGAACTCGTTCGCATCCAAGAGGCTGCTGGCGTAGCTTACCTCGATGTATGTGCTTCAACTGATCCTTCAGTTGAATACGAGACACTTTGCTGGCTCATCGACACAGTACAGGAAGTTAACACTATTCCTATCTGCATCGACTCACCAGATCCAAACATGCTCGTAAAAGTTTTCCCAAAGATTAAGACTCCTGGTCTTATCAATTCTATTTCACTTGAAGGCGACAAGTGTGACATCTTACTTCCACTTCTTCATGATAACCCAGAGTGGAAAGTAGTAGCACTCGCTTCATCTGATAACGGTGTTCCTTACACAGCTGACGAGAAAGTTGCAAACTGTTTTGCACTTATCGAGAAGTGTGCTGAGTACGGCATCTCAGAGGACAGAATATTTAACGACCTCTTGATTTTTGATGCTTCAACTCGTGCTGATTCACTTACAGCTTTTGCTGAGGCAACACGCCGTGTTAAAGAGAAGTATCCAAACACAATAGTAACTGGTGCGCTCTCAAACGTATCATTTACACTTCCTGTTAAGAAGGCATTGAACCAGGCATTCCTTGTTCTTGCTATGCAGGCTGGTATGGATTCATTCATCGGTGACACAACTAACCGTGACCTTAAGGCTACAATGCTCGCAGCAGACATTATGCTTGAAAAGGATAATCACTGCCGCAAGTACACAACAGCATTCCGCAAGGGAGAAATAGGTCCAGTTAAACAGTAATTTAAATTCAGAGTAGGTAGTATGCGTTAAGTTGTGAGGGATGGGAAGTCGCCCTCAACCGAAGACTCCGTCGCGATATACTACCGCGTCCGCTGGAGGAATTAAATTGAATAAGAAGAGTTTTAAGGAGATAGTAAAAGAGGAATTTACTTTTACAACTCTCCAGATAACCACTATCGCGATTTTGATTGCGATGTATATCCTGTTGGATAACTTAATCCACACAGAAACGGTTAAGTACAGTCTCGCATTTATTGCTTTGGCAGTGGCCGGCATGGAATTCGGTCCTACTAAAGCAGGACTTGTAGCAGTTTTAGGTGACATAGTTAGTGCACTGATTTTCGGTGGTTTTCCAATTCCACTTGTATTGCTCTCTAACTTCTTAAAGGGCTTTGCACATGGATTGATCTTGTACCGCAAACGTACAATTCCGTTTATTGTAATTGTCGCAGCAGTTGAGCAGTTGATACTCAGCTGGTTCTTGACGCCGCTTGGATTACATTTCTATTATGGAATGCCGTACAAGGCACTAGTTGTAGCACGTGTTGCTCAGGTTGTTCCTTTATTCTTTGTTGAGATTGTTGTAATCTTTGCGCTTGTAAAGTTACTATATAAACCGCTTAAGGATATTGTTAGTGGTAAAAAGAAAACCAAAACTTAAATTTAAGCCTCGCCAGAAATGGTGGGGCTTTTAATTTGGACGCAAAAGGCTTATTGTCCAATCAAAACATTATTTTTATATGATAAAATATTTTTTGTTCAAAATCGGAACAAAAATTTTTAAAAGGAGATTATTAGTATGTACAATTTCTTACAGACAAAGTTTTGGGACGTAGTTGCTGGATTCTCAAGCCTTGCAATGTGGCTCGGTAGCTTCATCATTGCTGCTTGGAAGAAGAACACAATTTGCATTTGGCTCATGTTCGGTGCTCACACAACACAGAACTTGATCATCGGTATCAAGACAGGTAAGCGTGCTGGCCTTGATCTCATGACATCAATTGCAAAGTGCTATTGCTATGGTTTTGCATGGTGGCTT
>JAUNQL010000012.1:4479-14170 GCA_030536195.1 Clostridia bacterium
CTTCCACTTCTTCTTAGACTTAACAAAGAAGGCAAATAATTAGTAAAAATTAAGGGCTGTTGCTTTTGCAACAGCCCTTTTTCTTTACTATTAGTCCATGTAACCTTCTGCACAGAGGAGCTCAGCATATTCAACTGCGCCGCCAGCAGCACCACGAAGTGTGTTGTGTGAGAGACATACGAACTTGTAGTCGTACTGAGTATCCTCACGGAGACGACCGATTGAGATAGCCATACCGTTTTCAAGGTTTCTGTGAAGCTTGGTCTGTGGGTAGTTGTCCTCTTCGAAGTAGTTGAGGAACTGCTTTGGAGCTGATGGTAAATCAAGTTCCTGAGCACGGCCCTTGTATTCCTTCCAAACCTTGAGGATTTCTTCCTTAGATGGCTTGTTCTTGAAACGTACAAATACAGCTGCCATATGACCATCTGATGCTGGTACTCTGAGACACTGAGCTGTGAAGTGAGGCTTGCTTGCTGGAACGATTTCATCGCCCTCAATAGAACCCCAAATCTTGAGTGGTTCTTGCTCTGATTTTTCCTCTTCGCCGCCGATGAATGGGATAACGTTATCTACCATCTCTGGCCATGTCTCAAATGTCTTGCCGGCACCAGAGATAGCCTGGTATGTGCAAACCAAAACGTCCTCAACGCCGTACTTCTCATCAAGTGGGTAGAGGGCAGGAACGTATGACTGAAGTGAGCAGTTAGACTTAACTGCGATGAAGCCGCGCTTGGTTCCAAGGCGCTTCTTCTGAGACTCGATTACCTTGATGTGGTCAGCGTTGAGCTCAGGTACTACCATAGGTACGTCAGGGGTGTGACGGTTAGCGCTGTTGTTTGATACTACTGGGATTTCAGCCTTGGCATATTTATCCTCAATTGCCTTAGTAGCATCCTTGTCAAGGTTAACTGCGCAGAATACGAAATCAACGAGTTCACCGATCTTTTCTACATCGTTGTCTGCATCCATGATAACCATGTCAGCCATAGCTGCAGTGATAGGGGTAGCCATGCACCACTTCTCACCGATAGCTTCCTTGTATGTCTTGCCAGCAGAACGTGATGAAGCTGCCAAAACCTTGACATCAAACCAAGGATGGTTCTCGAGAATTGTCATGAAGCGCTGACCAACCATACCTGTTGCGCCAACAATACCTACGTTGTACTTTTTCATAATTAAAACCTCTTGTAAATAAAATGTACTTTGATATAATACTTATGTTTTACTATTATAAACTAGAGAGGCACAATGTCAATGAACAATATCATGAAAACGTCGGATTTCTATTATGAATTACCAGAACGACTAATTGCTCAGCATCCGCTTGAGCAACGTGATTCATCACGCCTTCTTCACGTTGATAAAGAGACTGGTGAGCTTGAGCATAGACATTTCACTGACATACTTGACTATTTAAAGCCAGGTGACACTCTCATTATGAATAATACGCGCGTGTTGCCGTGCCGTATCTACGGCGTTAAAGAGGACACTGGTGCTGTTGTCGAGTTCCTTTTGCTAACACAAAAGGAGTACGACACATGGGAGTGCCTCTGCGGACCAGGCAAACGCGCCAAAGTTGGCACTAAGTTTACCTTTGGTGAGGGACTCCTCACCTGTGAGGTAATCGATGTGCTTGACGATGGTAATCGTCTCGCAAAGTTCTACTTTGATGGCAACTTCTTTGCAATACTTGATGAGATTGGCCAGATGCCACTTCCACCATACATTACCGAGAAGCTTGAGGACCAGGAGAGATACCAGACAGTTTACTCCAAGGAACTTGGCAGTGCAGCAGCACCAACAGCTGGTCTTCACTTTACTCCAGAGCTCATGCAGAGGATAGAGGAGAAGGGCATAAACATTGGCTATGTTACGCTTCACGTAGGACTTGGTACATTTAGACCAGTTAAGGTTGATGATGTAACTAAGCACAAGATGCACAGTGAGCACTACTGGCTCCCACAGGAGACTGCTGATCTTATAAATGAGACTAAGAAAAATGGTGGCCGCATAATCTCTGTCGGTACAACATCTTGCAGGACACTCGAGTCCGTTGCAAGCAAGTACGATGGTGAGATTCGCGCGGATGAGGATAGCACAGAAATCTTTATCTATCCAGGCTATGAGTTTAAGTGCATTGACGCACTAATTACTAACTTCCATTTGCCAGAGAGCACACTCATTATGCTAGTTTCAGCGTTCCTTGGATATGATAAGACAATGAACGCATACAATGAGGCCGTTCGCGAGGAGTACAGATTCTTCTCCTTCGGCGATTCTATGATGATTTCATAAATTAGGGGTAGTTTATGTATAAGCTTATAAAAACGGAAGGACAGGCCAGGAGAGGCCAATTTACGACGCCTCACGGTGTCGTTGAGACTCCTGCCTTCCAAAACGTTGCGACATGTGGCGCAATCAAGGGCGGACTTGAGGCATCTGACCTTAAAAACATCGGTGCTCAGGTAATGCTCTGCAATACATATCACTTACATGTTCGTCCAGGCGATGAACTTATACGTGACCTTGGTGGACTTCACAAGTTCACAGGATGGGATGGACCAATCCTTACCGATTCAGGTGGATTCCAAGTCTTCTCACTTGCGAAACTTCGCAAGATCCGTGAGGAGGGAGTTGAGTTTAACTCCCACATAGATGGCAGGCACATATTCATGGGTCCTGAGGAGTCTATGAGGATACAGTCAAACCTTGGCTCAACAATCGCTATGGCGTTCGATGAGTGCGTTGAGAACCCTGCGGAGTACAGTTACGCTAAGCAGTCATGCGAGCGTACCACACGCTGGCTCATACGCTGTAAGGAAGAAATGGAACGCCTCAATGCCAAGTATGACACAATCAATAAAGAGCAGATGCTCTTTGGTATAAATCAGGGATGCACATACGATGACCTTCGTATCAAGCATATGGAGGAGATTGCAAAGCTCGACCTTGATGGCTACGCAATCGGCGGACTCGCCGTTGGTGAGCCAAAGGAGGAGATGTATCGCGTCATCAGTGCAGTCGAGCCATACGCGCCACGTGACAAGATTCGTTACCTAATGGGCGTTGGCACGCCAGGTAACATCATCGAAGCTGTATACCGTGGCGTAGACCTCTTCGACTGCGTTATGCCAAGCCGCAACGCGCGCCATGGCCAACTCTTCACGTGGGACGGCGTTATTAACCTCAATAACGCCAAGTACGAACGTGACGAGTCACCAATTGACCCGCACTGCGACTGTCCTACGTGCAAGGCGCACTCACGTGCGTACGTGCGCCATCTCTTAAAGGCAAACGAAGTGTTAGGCCTCAGGCTCTGTGTACAGCACAATCTCTACTTCTATAACAATCTTATGAGTGAGATCAGGCTGGCACTTGATGAGGATAGGTTCACCGAATTTCACGATAAATACGTTGACCTCCTTGACACTAGGATATAATCTGTTAAAATATGTAAGTATTATTTTTAAAGGAGCAATATTATGGATTTCACATATTTACTTAGCATGGCTTCATCACAGGCTAGTGCAGACGCTGCACAGGGTAGTGCTGGTTCAAGCATTATCATGATCGTTTTCTTTGTTTTCATCATTGGTTACTTTGCTTTAATCATGAGAAAGGACAAGAAACAGCAGCAGTCCGAGCAGGACATGCGTGACAGCGTTAAGGTTGGCGACGAGATCTTAACAATCGGTGGCGTAGTTGGCCGCGTAGTAACAGTTAAGGATGAGTCAGTTGATATCGAAACTGGCGCTGACAGAACCAAGATCCGCTTCACACGTTCAGCTATTGCTAAGAACATCACAGCTGACAAGAAGGCAGAGGAAATCAAGCAGGCTAAAATGAAGTCTGCTGCTGAGGCAAAGTCTAAGAAATAAGATAAAAATTAAGCCTGGTAAGTAACCACTTACCAGGCTCTTTTTTTATACACCAAACATCATTTTATTGTATTCTTTTACGCTCTTCTTAAACCACTCATCAGAGAAGTATTTATCGATATTGATTATATCATCAGCGTTCTCTGTAACAAGCTTAAGAGTTGGCTCAAGAAGAGATAAAGCATATTTTATTATAAATTCACCATCCATCTCACGGTTATCCTCATAGCACTCATATACATACTCAATGATGCCACCAAAAGTAAATGCGAGTTTATCCTCAAAATGTGGATCCTCAGTAGTGAGCTTGTGCATGAGTTCTGGTTCAAGTTTTTCAAGCCATTCCATACCGCAGTTTACAACAATCATAGTATAGAGACGGTTTTCAAGATATTCCTGGATAAGATGATTGGTTATTACAATATTATAGAAAGAATAATTAAAAAGAACATATCCAACGGCAAATGCTTTTACAGTACTGTTTGGGAAATTAAGATTTGGATCGTTTGTAAGTTGTTCATCAATCTTGTTGAGACCACGTTCAACCAGTGTTGTCGCAATAATCTCTTTTGCTGGGAAATAGTACTGTACAAGTGATTTGGTTATGTTTGCAGCACGAGCAATATCAGAGAGGGAAGTATTTTCAAAGCCCTGTTCTGTCATCAATTTATAAGCTACTTGTAAAAGTCTCTCGCGTTCAGCTTCGTTACGTTTTCTTGCCATTATTTCTCACCTTCGCTATCTTTCAATATCTTAGTTGAATTCAATGGGTTGTTATCGGTTGCTGTTTTGAGTTGGTCATTGACAACGTGAGTATAGATTTGAGTTGTACCAACGTTTTCGTGACCTAAGATTTCCTTTAAAACAAGCACATCAGCATCACCATATTGATACATTAAAGTTGCTGCTGTGTGTCTTAGCTTATGAGTAGAATAACCTTCAAGACCGGCCTTGTCAAGCGCATTATAAACCAGATGTTGTACGGTTTTTGGGCTTATGCGCTGTAATCTGTTGCTTAAAAACAAGGCATCTGGGTCCTTAACACCGTCCTTTGGTCGAACCCTCATATACTCGTTTATAGCCGATATTGAGGCATCATTTAAGTATATTGTACGCTCCTTATTACCTTTACCAAGTACCTTGATAGTATTGTCGTCACGGATGTCTGTATAGTTGAGTGAAACCAGTTCTGAAAGACGCATGCCACAGTTCAAAAACAACGTAATTATAGCAAAATCACGCTCTTTATTAGGCCCGTCAAAGGATGATCTGAGCAGTGCTGTAGCCTCATCAAGAGTTAGGTATTTTGGCAAAGTTTGCTTGAGCTTAGGGGAGTCAAGGCTTGCCATTGGATCCTCTTTAATAATACCTTTTTGAGTCTTACAGAACTTAAAGAAATCACGTAGTGTAGATACTTTGCGGGCTCTGGTCCTGGCTGAGTTTTGACGATTATCTTTACAAAATGCTAAGAATGCGTAGGCGTCTGTTATTGTTATTTTTTTAACAAATTCTTCATCGCAGTCCTTAATAGATATCTTAGCAAATTCTTCTTCATCATCAATATCCTTAATATCAACTAGACCTTTGTAATACTTTAGGAACCTAAAGAATGTACGAAGGTCAGATGCATATTCAGAAATTGTGTTTTTAGATCGGTTTTTAATGGCATCCATGTAATTTAGGAATTCAACCATTAAATCTGGGAAATCAATATAATCAGCACGTGTAATCATAAAAACCTCCAAAAAGCAAACTCGTTTCTAGGCGATAGAAATTTTTTATTGATGAGTTATTCATTTAAAAAAATCTGATTGGATGAGTATTTTTAGAAAAAGTGATCCAATAGAAATATTTTTAATGAAGAATGTATTAGCTAAAAAAAACTGAGAGGCTAGAAACAAGGCAACAATATTAATAGAATGTAATACATAGTATAAATATAGAAGAAACCATAATAGATACGTTATTTGGCATATTTTGCTTTATCTCTACCCTAAATTATACAAAACATTTATTTTGTATAATTATATCACAATTTCCTACCAATGTAAAGTATAAATAAAAGCACCAGTGAAATTCACTGGTGCCCTATTCTTTTATAGATTAAAGATGTCTTCTCTCGTATCCAACGTTTTCTCCTTAATTAGATTTACTTTCATTTGGTAAGTGTATTAAAAAATATATTATCATTCCTATACCGATTGGATAGGATAAGATATACGCTACTGGTTGCGCTTCTTCGATACCATAGAGACCTCGAAGTGATGATAGTATAAACAATGCTGGAATAAATAGCAAGCCATTTCTAAGAAGTGATAAAGTTGTTGCAAAGCGTGTGTTGCCAGAACTTTGGAACATCATCTCTCCTACTGAAACGACTGGAAGAAGGATCATGCCAATGCACTGTGCACGGAGTGCACGTGTGCCGATAATGATAACTTCTGGGTCGTCTCGAAAGAGGGCCACAAGGTCCTCTGAGAAGATAAACATAAATACAAGAAATACGGACATTACGACCTCAGCAAGGCCGATAGTGAACTTGAAGGCGTGTCTGAGTCGGTCGTATTTCTTGGCGCCGTAGTTGAAGCCACAGACTGGCTGGAAGCCCTGTCCTATTCCGAGCGCTAGTGAGAACGCGAGGAATGAGATACGTGTGGCGATACTCATAGCAGCGACAGCTGCATCGCCATAGCCAGCGGCTAGGTTGTTTAAGATAATAGTTGCTATTGATGACAGGCCCTGCCTGATAAGGCTTGGGAGGCCTGTATTCATAATATGTGTATACTGGCGGAAGTTCTTGTCCATCTTGAATGGAGATATCTTGACCTGAGTCTTGCCAGTGATGAATGGATACATCAGTATCGCAAATGAGATGTACTGTGATATACAAGTTGAGAGGCCTGCACCAGCAATGCCCATATTAAACTTGAATATAAAGAGTGCATCGCCACCGATATTGAGTATGGCACCGGAGAGCATGCCTACCATGCCGTTTAAGGCCATTCCCTCAAAGCGGAGCAGATTGTTGAGCGCAAAGCATCCTGTCATTCCAGGCGCCGCTATGAGGATGTATGTGAGGTATGTCTTGGCATACGGTGCGATTGTATCGGTACTGCCGAAGAAATATACAATTGGATCCATGAATATGAATCCAAGTACAGTAATCAAGAGTCCTGCAAGGAATGAGGAATAGAAACCTGATGATGCGGTTGTTGTCGCATCATCCACATTCCCCTGTCCAAGGCTTCTTGACACAATGCTTCCACTGCCCTGTCCAAAGAGGAAACCAGTTGCCTGAATGATTGCCATAAAACCAAAGACAATACCCACAGCACCGGAAGCAGCAGTACTGATTGTTCCTATAAATGCGGTATCTACAAGGTTATAGACGTTAGTTATAACCATAGTGATAATAGTTGGAATAGCAAGCTTGATTATTAACTTTTCAACTGGTGCGTTGAGCATCAAATCAGTTTTGTTTGCCTTATCCAAGACAATATACTTCCTTCCATTTAGCCTTGCGTTCCTCCGTGACATCAAATTTCGCTAGTAACATTTCGTCAAGGCTACCATATTTTTCATTTACAGAGTTAAGTGCATGTAGGAGTAACTCCTCATGAGTTGACTCCGCATATTTAATATCAGTAATCAACTGCTGACTAAAGCCTATCCTACGCAGTTTAGACCTATCCTTCGGTGGTCTAAGCTCGTTTGATAGCATGTAGTTTTGCATAATCTCGTCATCCGAGATGCCCAGGCAATGCTCAAGCATTGCGGCACAGAATCCTGTGCGATCCTTGCCCTCGGTACAGTGGAAGAGGATTTTCTCTCCTCTGTCCATTGCAGCAAAGACCTCGCCCCAAACTGGTGAGTCAGCAATGGCTGGGTATGAATCAAACTTATTCTTCTTAAGCTTGTATTCAAATGGGCCTACCAAATGCCCTGCGAGCATTCGCGAGCGAAGGTCAGTCAGTACGAACCGATACTTCTGTGCGTTGATAGTGTTCAGACGCATATACGCACAGCCCTCTGGTACGTAGTCTGGCTTCTCGCGAGCCTCGCTCCTGCAGCGCAGGTCAAAAATAATATCAAGCCCAAGACTGTCAAGCTGGGCTTTCTCATCATCTGTTAAGTTTTTTCGATAGATAGTGGCACTGCGCCAAATCTTGTCGGTGCCGCTGATTGTACGAAAGTTATTTAACATAATATCTCCAAATGTCTTTTAATATTTACAATTATAACACAGATGTAGTATATTTATATAGCCAATATTTTTATTGAAGGTGATATCTATGAAAATGAACACAAACTATCCTTACGTTCTTGTACATGGTATGCTTGGTTACGGCAAGGATGAAGTAATGAACAAGTTTGTTCCATATTGGGGCATGCTTTCCGGTAACCTTCCTCAGTACTTAAACGATCAAGGTTTTGAAGTATATGACCCATCAGTTGGTAAGTACTCAAGCGCTTGGGACCGTGCATGCGAGCTCTATGCTCAGCTTGTTGGTGGTACAGTAGACTACGGTGTAGCACACTCTAAGAAGTATGGTCACAACCGTTTCGGTCGTACTTATGCTAAGCCTCTCTTCGAGGGCTTTGGTCCTGACAAGAAGGTAAACCTTGTTGGTCACTCATTCGGTGGCGCAACAATCCGTCTTTTCGCAACACTTATGGCTCGCGGTAGCGAGGAAGAAAAGGCTGCAACACCAGAGGCAGAACTCTCTGATCTCTTCAAGGGTGGCAAAGAGGATTGGATTTTCTCAATCACAGCTGTAGCATCAGTTCATGAGGGTACTACTCTCCTCTACTCTGCTCGCAACGCTATGGATAAGCTCGATATGGTTACATATCTCATGGCAAGCCTTGGTGGTAACAACTTCTTTGGCAGACTCTATGAGAGCCATATGGAACAGTGGGATATGATTGCTGTTAATAACGGTCGTATCGAAAGCCGTCCAATTTCTAAGGCTAAGATGCAGAAGGTTAAGGACAGCCACGACAACGTATGGTATGACCTTACAATGCAGGGTGCTAAGGAAGTTAACGAGACAATCGAGTGCCTTCCAAACGTATACTACTTCTCATGGCCATGTTGCAAGACTTCTCAGAAGTTCTTTACAGACAAGCCACAGCACACACCACGTCTTACAATGTGTCCTGTATTCCAGCCATTCTCACGCTCAATCGGTAAGTACAGCGTTAACGACGTTGACGATTATCCAATCGATGAGCACTGGCTTGCAAACGACGGCGTAGTTCCAACAATCTCTGAGACTGCTCCATTTAACGAGCCACATATGGATTTACATGACCTCAAGGGTGAGCCTAAGAAGGGCATGTGGTACGTATATGACGTATTCCCATGCGATCACCTTGGTATCATCGGCGGTTTCCTTATGCCAACATCAGCATCTAAGCTTCAGCCTTGGTACAGAAACCACTTCCGCATGATCAACCAGCTCAAGAAATAAGATAAATTTAAAGGACCGCTCAAATCGAGCGGTCCATTTTTTATACTCCAAGAAAGCGTGCAGCTTTCAAAATTGCTACCTGAGTTTTAGAGTCAGGTATCTTACCCGCCATAACGTCCTCTACGAGGGCCGTTAAAGGCACTTTCTTGACATTTAAGAATTCATCATCGTCAAGCTTTTGCTCGCCCTGGTGGAGCCCCTGAGCGATGTACATCGTTATCCTCTCATCGGAGTAAGCAGCTGCTGGATAAAAATCACCAATTTCAGTCCATTTATCAGCAGTTATACCTGTTTCCTCTTTGAGTTCACGCTGAGCAGCAGAGAGTCTGTCCTCAGTAA